>NCBR01000118.1 GCA_002279285.1 Acidobacteria bacterium 37-71-11 | reverse complement strand
GCGCCCGGTACCCCTCGGCCACCGCCTGGTGGAACGCGAGCGCCTCGTCCTCGAAGCGGCGGTTGTCCGCCTTCGTCGTCGGACGGCGGCGCGCGCGATGAAAAGCGAGCTCGACGTCGAGGTCGAACACCAGCGTCCGGTCAGGCACGAGGCCGGCGCAGGCGAGCGCGTTGAGGCGCGCGACGGTCTCGGCCGGAATGCCGCGGGCGCCGCCCTGGTAGGCGACCGAGGAGTCGGCGAAGCGGTCGGAGAGCACGGTCGTGCCGGCGAGCAGCGCCGGTTCGATGACGCCAGCGACGAGCTGGGCGCGCGCCGCCTCGAAGAGGAACAGCTCGGCCGCGGGCACCGGCACCAGGCGTGGGTCGAGGAGCAGCTCCCGGACCCGTTCCCCGAGCGGCGTCCCGCCGGGTTCCCTGGTCGTCACGAACGCGATGCCGCGCTGCTGCAGGTGGCGGGCGAGGAGCAGCAGCTGGGTGCTCTTGCCGCACCCCTCGACCCCCTCGAACGTGATCAGCCGGCCGCCGGACACGGCGCAATTCTAGCCTGGTTCGCTGGCGGCGCGAGCGGGGGAACTCATCCGGCCCGGCCCCGTAGTATCGTTGTGCCGACCATGACGCACCCACGCTCGCCGGGGCTGATCCCGGTCCTGACCTTCGGCGCGGTCGCTTTCCTGGTGGCCTGCCTGTCGATTCTCGACATGTTCCTGCCGCGGCCCTACGACGGCGTCATCCTCGACCCGGACCGCAGCGAGCTGGTGGTGCGGGCGGTTGCGCCGGGCTCGGGCGCGGCGGCGGCGGGGCTGCAGCCCGGGGACCGCATCGCGGGCGTCGGCCGCGAGGTCGTGCGCAGTGCCTCCGACGTCGCCCAGCTGCTGCAGCGGCATCATGTCGGCGAGCGTGTGCCCTACCTGCTCGAACGCGCCGGCGCCCTCCTCGAGCGCGACGTCCAGCTGGGGCCGAGGCAGCTGGGGACGGCGTCGTACGTGTACGCCTGCTTCTCCGGGTTCCTCTTCTTCTTCATCGGGCTGTACGTGCTCCTGCAGCGGCCCGATGAGCCGCAGGGCGGGCCGAGCCGTGTCTTCTTCACCCTGTGCACGCTGTTCCTGCTCTTCCTCGTGTGCCGCCTGCGGCCGGCCTCGTACTCGTGGGTCGACGGGGTCGTGCTGACCACCGGGACGCTCTCGCTGCTCGTGCTCCCGGCCGCGTTCCTGCACTTTTTCCTCGTCTTTCCCCGGCGCCTGAAGCTGACGATCGCCGGCGCAGTGGTGCCGGGGGACGGTTCGGGGGGGCGGGTCCTGCGGGCGGCGGAGCGGTTCTTCAACGAGTCGCCGAACTTCTTCCGCCTGCTGTACCTGCTGCCGCCGTTGTTCTACGTGGTGACGCTGTTGATCGGGTTGGTGTTCACCGTGCACATCCGCGTCGTGTCGGGCGCGCCGATCTCGAACTGGGTGCTGATGGGCGACTACCTGGTGCTCGGGCTGCTGGCGCTGCTGGGCTCGCTGCTGCGCGCCGAGGAGGGACGGGAGCGCCGCCAGATCGCGACCGTCTTCGTGGGCACCGTGGCCGGGGTGACGCCGTTCCTGGTGCTCGGCGTCGTGCTCCCGTCGTTGCTGCGCACCGACCGGTTCCTGTTCTGGGGCGAGGTGCCGCTGACGCTGATCCCGCTCACGTTCGCGTACGCGATCGTGCGCTTCCAGTTCTTCGACATCAGAGTCATCGTCCGGAAGTCGCTGCTGTACACGCTGGCGACCGCCGTGGTGGCCGGGATCTACGGGCTGGGGATCGCGGTTTCGACGCTGTTGTTTTCCGGGTCCTCGCCGTACTTCCCGTTTCTGCTCGCGCTCGCGATCCTGGCGATCTTCGACCCGCTGCGCCGCCGCCTGCAGGAGCCCGTGGACCGGTTCTTCTTCCGCGAGGTGTACGACGCCCGGCGCGCGATCGAGGATGTCAGTGCCGCCGTGGTGCGCGAGTTCTCGATCGACGGGCTCGAGGCGCTGCTCGCCACCCGCCTCTCCGAGATCATGCACCTCGAGTGGGCCGCCCTCCACGTCCGCGAGGGCAAGGTCTTGGTGTCGCGCACCGCCCCGCCGCCGCTGGCGCGCGAGCTGCCCGCGGGCGCGTTGGTGATCGAGGAACTCGCCCGCATGGACGAGCCGGTGAGGCCCGGCGTGCTCGAGCCGTTCAAGACGCTCGACCCGGACTCGCGCCGACTGCTCGAGCAGCTCGCCGCACTCGGCGCCCGCCTGCTCGTCCCGCTGCGCACCCGCGGCCAGCTCCACGCCGTGCTCTCGCTCGGCCCCAAGCGTTCCGAGGAGGAGTTCGGCAAGGACGACCTCCAGCTCGTGCGCACGCTTGCCAACCAGGGCGCGGTCGCCCTCGAGAACGCCCGCCTGCTGCGCGACCGCACCCGCCAGGTCGAGCTCGAGAAGGAGCTGGAGATCGCGCGCCGGGTGCAGTTCTCCCTCATCCCGGCCACGCTTCCGGCGCCGCCGGGGTGGCAGGTGGCGGCCCGCTGCGTCCCCGCCCGCCAGGTGGGGGGCGACTTCTACGACGCGCTCGCCGGGGACGGCGACGGCTCGGTGGCGCTGGTGGTCGGGGACGTGGCCGGCAAGTCGGTGCCGGGCGCGATGGTGATGGTCGCGGCCCGGGAGGTCCTGCACACCGCCGCGCTCGGCGGCGCGACGCCGGCGCAGATCTTCGAAATCGCCAACCAGCGCCTGTACACGCCGGGGCGCCGGATGTTCGTGGCGCTGGCGTACCTGCTCGTGGGCGCCGGCGGGTCGGGCGCGTACGTGCTCGCGGGCCAGCCGACGCCGCTCCTGCGCCGGGCCTCCGGCGAGGTGGAGGAATTGCCTTCGCCGTTGCACCGACTGCCGGTGGGCGCACTGCGCGAGGCAAGCTGGGACCTGCTCCACTTCGCGCTGCGTCCGGGCGACACGGTGCTGCTCTACTCCGACGGGCTGACCGACGCGCGCACGCCGGACGGCGAACCGTTCGGCGACGAGCGCGTCGCGGCCATCCTCGCGCGCGGTGACAGCGACCCTTCCGCGGTGGTGGACAAGATGATGCGCGAGGTCGAGGCGTTTACGCTCGGCGGCGAGCCGTACGACGACATCACGCTGGTGGCGGTGCGCTGGAACGGGGAGCGGCCGTGAGGGCGGGCGCCCGCGAGGGGTGGCGCCGGGCCAGGCTCGAGACCGTTCTCGACCTCTCTCTCGCATTGGCCGGGCCGCGGCAGGAGGGCGAGGTCGTCGAGGAGCTGGTGCAGCGCGCGGTCGGCCTGCTCGACGCGCGCGCCGGGATCGCGGTGTCGCTGCTGCCGTCGCTGGTGCCGGCGACCGTGGTCGCCGTCGGGTGGCCGACCGAGCCGGGCGCCGCGGCGCGGTTGGTGGCCTCCGCCGCGCTGCAGCAGGTCCGCGCCGGCGAGGTGGCTCGAGTCGCCGGGAGTTTCCTCGGCGTCCCCTTCGCCGAGGTGCTCGCGGCGCCGTGCCTCTGGCGCGAGGAGCTGATGGGTGTCGTGGCGGTCGCCGACAAGGAGGCGCGCGAGGGATTGGCTCGCTTCGACGACGAGGACGTCACGTTCCTGCGCTCGCTCGCGCTCCTGGCGGCGCCCGCCATCGCGTCCTCGCGTCTGCTCGAGGAGGCGGAGCGCCGGCAACTGCTGCTCGAGGAAGAGAACCGGGCGCTGCGGCTGGGCGCCGGCGAGGAGGCCGGTCTCGTCGGGCAGGCCCCCTCGTTCCGCAGGGTGGTCGAGTTGGCGCGGCGCGTGGCCGCCGCCGACGTGACGGTGCTCGTGCGTGGGGAGTCCGGCACCGGCAAGGAGCGGTTGGCGCGCCTGCTGCACGCGCTCTCCCCCCGCCACGCCGGGCCGTTCGTGCCGCTGAACTGCGCGGCGGTGCCCGAGACGCTGCTCGAGGCCGAGCTGTTCGGCATCGAGCGCGGGGTGGCGACCGGGGTCTCGGCGCGGCCCGGGAAGTTCGAACTCGCGGGCGGCGGAACCCTCTTCCTCGACGAGATCGGCGACCTCACCCCGGCGCTGCAGGCCAAGCTGCTGCGGGTGGTCCAAGAGCGCGAGGTCGAGCGGGTCGGCGGCCGGCAGCGCATCACGGTGGACGTCAGGCTCGTGACCGCGACCAACCGCGACCTCGAGGCGATGCTCGCCGAGGGCGAGTTCCGCGAGGACCTCTACTACCGGCTTCGGGTGGTCGAGCTCACGCTGCCGCCGCTGCGCGAACGGCGAGAAGATATCCCGCTTCTGGCGCAGCACTTCGTCCGGCTGCACGGACGGCGCATGGGGCGAGAGGGGCTGTCGCTCGCCCGGCCCGCGCTCGAGCTGCTGCTCCGCCACGATTTCCCCGGCAACGTGCGCGAGCTCGAAAACCTTCTCGAAGCCGCCGCCGCCCTGGCGTCGAGCGACCGAGTCGAGCTCGAGGACGTTCGCCTCGCGATGGGCGCGCGGCGAGCGGGGACCGCAGTGCTCGCCGGGACGCTGGACGAGGCCGTGCGTGCGCACGTGCTCCGTGCCGTCGAGCGTAGCGACGGCAACCGGGTGGCGGCGGCGCGGGCGCTGGGGATCGACCGAACCACCCTGTACCGGATGTTGGTGAGGTGGAATGCAACAGATGATGCAAAACGCACTACACCGGCGCGGAGCGCGCCGGGGCGGCGCTCTCGACGGAGGGCGAGGCCGTGACCATCGCGCACTGTTGCGTTTTGCATCAACATGGGCGGGTCCAAGATCCCGTGTTTTTGACTCATCATACTGATTGTGAATCACTTATGTTAATTGGCTCGCGGCTTGCAGAGCCACCCGAGCATGGTGCCGTTCCCCTCCGCAAGCGCGCTCGCCAACCGGTTCCTGGAGCCGCTCAGTCGCCCTTGGGCGGCTGTGGGCGGCGGACTGCTCGGCGGTGGAGCGCTTGTCTCCGGCGCACTCGGCGACGGTGCACGCCTGGCGTGGCGCCTCCTCTGCCTTCTCCTGGCGCTTTGATGCGCCCGCGTGGAGACGACGCTCATGGCTGAGCCCGTGCGGCTGCACCTCGTCCTTCCGCAGGTCGCACGCGCCGAACTGATCGCGGGCGATGCGGTCGAGGACCTCGGACAACGCGTCGGCTTTCCCCGTGATACCCTGGCGGAGGTCAAGTTGGCGGTGGTGGAAGCGTGCCTGAACGCTCTCGAGTACGGCGCCGGTGAGGTCGTGGTGGAGCTCGCGGCCCATCCGGACAGCGCCTACCCCTGGATCGAGGCCGCCGTGGTGGATCACGGACCCGGCTTCGACCCCGGCGAGCAGCCTCGCCCGGTACTGGAGACCAAGCTGCACTCGCGCCGTAAGCGCGGCTGGGGGCTCGAGCTGATCCGGCGCCTGATGGACGAGGTGGAGATCACCTCCCGCCCAGGCTTGACCAGGATCCACATGATCCGGCGGACGGGAGGAGCGTGACGGTGGAAACGTTCGAGCTATCGATCGCACTGCGGCAGGGCGAACTGGCCGTGCTCGAGGTGGCCGGTTACATCAACAACGAGGGGGGCGAGGCGATTGCCCGCGAGGCCGGCACGCTCCTCGACGCGGGCTGCCGCACGCTCCTCCTCGACTTGCACGCGACCCGGATCATCAACTCGATCGGCATCTCGCTGCTGCTCGAGGTGCTGGAGCGCACGATCGAGGTCAAGGGCACACTGGCGTTCTGCTGCCTCACGCCCAGCATCGCCAAGACGTTCCAGATCATGGGTCTGGCCCAGTACACGCGGATCTTCCCCGACCGCGCCTCGGCCCTCGCGGAGCTCGCCCAGGTCCGATGAGCGACGTCCTGCGCGTGCTCGAACTGGCGTTCGGCGCGGCGAGGGAGGGCGGCGCCCCCCTGCCGCACGCCGTGCTCGAAGGCCTGCTCCGGGAAACGGGCGCGGCCGGCGGTGCGATCGGGCGCGGGAACGAGGTGCTGGCGCGGACGGGGGCGGTGCCGAACGAGGCGCGCCGCGTGGTCCTGCCCGCCGGGCGCGACGCCTTCTGGCTCGAGCTCGACGGCGCCGCCGCGCCGGCCGAGCCCGTGCGCATCGCGGCCGGCGTCGTGCTCGGCAACTGGATATTGCGCGAAGAGCTCAAGCAGGCGCGTTTCGCGGAGCGTCGCCGGCTGTGGGAGATCGAGTCGTTGCGGGCCATCGCGGAGGCCCTGGGCGGCACCTTGCAGCCGGGGCGCATCGCCGAGGAGCTCCTGATGCACGCCGCGGCGCTCCTCGATGCGCGCCGCGGCGAAGTGTGGCTGACCGCCGCCGGGGCCGCGGGCCCAGCCGTGCGGCTGGAGGGCGCCGAGACGACTGCGGCGTGCGCCGCCGGCGAGTGTGTCATGGCCGCCCGCGTCGGCGGCGCAGTTCTGAGCGCGGACGAAGCGGTGGCGCTGCCCGACGGCGGTCTGCTCGAACCCGGGAGGCTCGCGGTTCCGGTGGTGGGCCGGCGCGGGCGCCTCGGCGTGCTGGCGCTCGCCGAGCGCGAGGTCCGCGGCGGCACGGCGCCGTTCGCGCCCACCGACGCCGAGACGCTGGCACTCTACGCCTCCCAGGCGGCGGTGGCGCTGGAGAACGCGACGCTCCACCGCGAGGCCCTCGAGCAGGAGCGCACGGAGCGCGAACTCGAACTCGCCGCCGCGATCCAACGTCAACTCCTGCCGGCCGCGATCCCCACTCCGGCCGGCTTCGACATCGCCGCCAAGAGCGAGCCGTCGCGCCGGGTGGGGGGCGATGTCTACGACGTGATCGCGACCCCGAAGGGGCTCTTCCTCATGCTCGGCGACGTGGCGGGGAAGGGGATCCCGGCGGCGCTGATGGCGGCGTCGCTGCAGGCCGCGGTCCGCCTGCTCGTGCAGGAGTCGCCGCCGCTCGACGAACTGACGCGGCGGCTCCACCAGCACGTGCTGGCGTCCACGCCGGACAGCAAGTTCGCGACGGTGTTCCTCGCCTACCTCGCCGCCGACGGCGGGCTCGAGTGGGTCTCCGCCGGCCACAACCCGGTGCTGCTGATCGGTCCGTCGGGCTCGTGCGAGCGCCTCATGGCGGTCGGCCCGCCGCTGGGGCTGCTCGAGGATGCGCGCTACCCGTCGAGCCGGACCCTCATGGCCCCGGGCTCGGTGCTGCTCGCGTACACGGACGGCCTCTCGGAGGCGCCGGCGCCAGGCGAGGACGGTGCCGACTTCGGCGTCGAGGGGATCGAAGCGCACGCAATCGCTCGCCGCGGCGACGCGATGGAGCGGCTCGTCGCGGAGCTGTTCGCGGCGGTGACGGCGCACACCGGCGGCGCGCCGCCCCACGACGACCGCACCGTGCTCGCCGCCCGGCGCCTCGCCAGGTGACGCGCGTCACCGACAGGCGGCGTGGCGGGCCCTAGATTCGATTCGACCGTCTTCTCCTTCCTCCGGCGCCCCCACCCAGGGGCGCCAGTTTCTTGCCCGCCGCCGGGCGCCGCCGGCGTCGGGCCTCTCGCGGCGTTGCGCTCGCCCCGCTCGCATCCTCACATAGCCTCCGGCTATGCTCCGGTGCGGCGGGGTTCGCGCGCCTTGCGATAGGCCCAACGG
>NCBR01000319.1 GCA_002279285.1 Acidobacteria bacterium 37-71-11 | reverse complement strand
TTGTTTTGCCCCGCGGGCTGCGGCCGTGGTCGCTCGGGCGGCGCATCGAGCGCCGCCCTCCGACCCGCCTCTGCGTGCGACCGAGCAGGGCGTCCCGCGATGGGGCCCCTCGCTGTTTCCTTCGCTGCGCTCAGGACCAGCGACACCCCACCGCGGGACGCCCGCTCGGGACCCGCACGCTCCGGCCCAATCGGCCTCCGCCCGCTGGGCGGGCCCGCACGCTCCGGCGCCATCGGCTTCCGCCCGCTGGGCGGTCTCGGCCACCCACCCCCCACCAGGCGGAGATCCTGCCGTCGACTGTGGGCTATGTCAGGCCTTTCGTCCTTGAGCAGGACCTCCGACTTGTGGGCGGGGGGTGCCGTTGATCCGCCGGTGCCGCGGGTGGCCATTCGCTCCTGCGCCCGCGGGTCCCGGACGGGCGAGCCGCGGTGGGGTGTCGCGGCCGCGGCTTCATGCGGACCGCGAGGGGCCCCGGCGCGGATCGCCCGGTCCGGTCGCGGGCACAGGAGCATGCGGGCTCGGGCGCGGGGGCGCCCGGGCCCGCATCCGGCCACCCGCGGGACCGGCAAGCAAGAGGCCTCCACGCCGTGGAAGACGAAACGCCGCCCGAGCGACTCGGCCGCAGCCCGCGGGCACAAGAAAAGGCCTCACGCAGTGAAAGAGGAAGACCGGGCCGCCCGCGGGAGCGAAGAGCCATCGGGGATAGGATCTCGACAATTTCAGAGCAGGAGACTCCCCGGTGCTAGTCTTGATCTCGTGAACGCGATCGTGGCCGAGGTGCGGCAGCGGGGGCGGGTGAGCTTCGCCCGGTTCATGGAGCTGGCGCTCTACCACCCCGAGGCGGGCTACTACACCAGGCCGCGGAGCGGCCCGGGACCGGCCGGACGTTGCGGCGACTTCCTCACCGCCCCGACCGCCTCGCCGGTCTTTGCCCGCACCATCGGCAGCCTCGTGCAGCAGCTCGCGGCGGAGCTCGGCGAGCCCGTCACCTTCGTCGAGCTGGGCGGGGGCGAAGGGTTGTTCCTGGCGGTGTTCCTTGCGCAACTCGGGGAGCGGCGGGCGGCGGCGGTGCGGCGAGTGATCGTGACGGAGACGGGGGCGTGGGCGCGCGAGCGGACGGTTGGGCGCTGTCAGGACGTGGAGGCGGTGACGAGCCTGGCCGAGGCCCGTTGGCCGGACGGCCCCGTGGTGCTGTTCGCGTCGGAGCTATACGACGCGCTTCCTGTGCACAGGGTCACGGTGCAGGACGGGGCGCTCGCGGAGTTCTTCGTCGAAGCCGACGAACACGGGCGGTTGCAGTGGCGGCTGGACGAGCCCAGCGCGCCGGAGATCATGGCCTACCTCGGGGAGTGCGGCATCTCGCTCGGCGAGGGCCAGGTGGCGGAGGTCCGCCCGGCCGCGCGCGCGCTTCACGCCGGCAATCTGCGCTGGTGCGGCCACGGCGGCGTGGCGCTCGTGCTCGACTACGGCCACCCCGGGCGCCGTCTGTACGACCCGCGGGCACGCCGCGGCGGTTCCCTCGTGGGCTACCGCGGCCACGCCCTCGTCGAAGACGTGCTGGTCGACCCTGGCGAGGTCGACATCACGGCGCACGTGAACTTCGACGATCTCGAACGGGGGGCCACCGACGCCGGCTGGGAGCGCGGCGTGCTGCGACCGCTGGGCTCATTCCTGACGATCCACGGCGCCCTGTCCCTCCTCCCCTCCCGGGTCACGAGTGGTGAGCCCCTCTCCCCGACGGAGTGGGGCGCGCTCGGGGAGGTCAAGCGCCTGCTGCTGCCCACCGGCATGGGGACCGACCTCAAGGTACTGGCGCAGGGGAGAGGACGGGCGTGGCAGGCATACCAGCGACTCGCGACCCCGCCCCCGGCCGATGCGTAGGGGATCGTGACGTAGTCGAGGTCCGCGCGATTTCCAGCTGCGACCCCAGCGGCTGAGGCACGAGGGCCGGTCGTTAGCGGGACTTCAGCACCTGTTCCAGGGCGCCGGCCCAGTCGGGGTCGAGCACCGTGCCGGCGTGTTCGGTGATCCAGGCGATGGTCCCCTCGCGCGTGAGGAGGCCCCTGCCTCCCCGCGCGGTGAACAGGCACACGAACGCGTCGGCGACGGTGACGACCCTGGCGGCCGGGTGGGGCCGTCGCGGCCGGGCCAGCCGCGGCGTTCCCGTACCGTTGTAGTTGAGGTGGTGCTCGAACGTCACGACAAGAGCGAGGGGTGGGACCTGGGCGTTCTCAAGCAGGACTTCAAGACCGATCCTTGGGTGGTCGAGCATGAACTCGAGTTCGTCGCCGGTGAGGGCGAGCTCCCGGCTCAAGACCTCGGGCGGGAGGAAGAGCTTGCCGACATCGTGAACCAGAGCCGCGATGCCGAGGTCGGCGCAGGGGCTGGCGGCCGCCCCGGCAAGGCGCGCGAGGCCCATGCTCAGAACGGCGACGTTGTGAGCGTGGACGGCGGGCCAGCGCTCCTCGCCTTCCCAGGGGGCGAACTGACGAAGCGGATCGGGGTCGGCCGCGAGCCCCTCCAGGATGGCGCGAGCCACGCGGCCGAGGTCGCCGACGGCCAGGCCGCTCCCGGCCACCAACTGGGCGAAATCGTCATGGATGAGGGCGACCCGGTCGCGGACCGTTGCCAGCTTGCGTCCCTGTGCGCCGCCGGCCGAGTCGTCC
>NCBR01000117.1 GCA_002279285.1 Acidobacteria bacterium 37-71-11 | reverse complement strand
CCGGCGCCGGCGTCGGGGCCGGGATACGGGCCCAGACCGCGGCGATGACACTCTCCGGCACGCCCGCATTGCGCAGCGTGACGAGGTCCCCGGCCGTCATGGCGATGGTATTGGCCGGGCTGTTGACCATCGCGACGATGCCGTCGGCCGGGGCGCCGGAGTGCTGGGCCGCCACGATGGAGTTGACCGTCAGCTCTTCCGCGCTCGCCGCCACCGCGACCAACGCCAGCAGAGCCACACCAAAGAGGACACCGAGGACTTTGCGTTGCATGGAACACCTACCTTTCTCTTCCTTCCAACAGCTCAAGACCGCCCGTGGCCGTCTACGGTTCCTGGACCAGCTTCCAGTTCGGGTCCGGGTCGTATTCGGTGATCGCGGCGGCCAGATCAGCCGTTTGCGGACCCAGGTTCTGCTGGTATACGCGGCCCTGCTGGTTGACGATGAGCGTCATGACTCCGGAGCTGCCCCACTTGGCCGGGTAGGCGATCAGCGCGTAGCCGGCGATCATGTTGCCGTTGATGACGTAGCTGAACTTGCCTCCCGGCGCGTGCGATCCCTGCGCTTTGAGGATCCTGAAGAAGTACCCGTGATACGGAGACGGCTTCGGCGCGTCGGCGCTCTTGGCCATGCCCAGCGGGTAGCCCTCCGCCTGTGCCTGCGCCACCAGGCTCCCCATCGGACTCGGTTGGCTGCCCTCGGCGGCTTCCCAATAGAGGCCGTCTCGCTCGCCCGGGGTGCTGATGAACCTCTGCGCATAGACGGCGAGGCCGTCCTTCGACGCGTCCTTCGCCTCGGTGTAGTACTCCCACTGCGCCACCACGTAGGCGCGACACGTCGCGATCGCGGAAAGCTCGTTCTCGCCGATCCTGCGGTTCGCAATTTCTTCGATCCCCGCCGCGGTGTCGAAGCGCCACTTGCGGCCCTCTTTGACGATCGGAATCGGCGACGGCCAGTGCTCCTTGCCGACGATCAGCGTGTACGTCGAGTCGTTGACCTTCTCGACCGTCGCGTACTCGTCGAGGTCGGCGGAAAACTCCTTGAGCGCGTTGGCGTCGGCGACCGCGTCGCCGGACATCAGTTGCTCGTGGTCGGGCCCGAAAATCGCCGCCAACCCCCGCTGGTCGCCGGCCTTCACGGCTTTCACCAGGGCTTGCAGAGCGGCTTCCGGAGTGGCGAAGCGTTCCTGCTTCGGCGCCTTTCGCGGCGCGGCCAGCACAGACGCGGCAAAGAGCGTCCCGATCGAGAGGAACGCCAGGAGCGCTCCCACAAACCAGGTGCGGCCGCGACGTTCACGTGACCTCATCGGTCTTTGCATTCCCATATGCTCCAGCCCTTTCCCGCCCTCAGGTCGTGTTGGCTCGCAGTGTGTCGTCATTTTCCGGACCTCCCCAAGCTCAGTTCTTCTTCCCGTTCTTCTTGTCCTTCTTTTGCATCACAGGCGGGCGCTGAGGTTGCTTCACCACGTTGCGGCGCACGACCGGGGCTGGAGCCGTCCGGACCAGCGCCCGGCTGGTTTGGCCGCGCTGACTGGTCACGCGCGGGTCAAAACCGCCGCGAACGGGGTTGAACGCCGGCGCCACGGGCGCGTGGACCTGCACCGGCGCCTGCGGCACATGACCGCGAAAATCGTTGATCCGTGGGTTGGTGATGTCGATGTTGCGGGTGATGATCTTGTTGGGGACCGGCGCACGGTACGGTTGAACCGGCGCACGGTAGGGCTGAACCGATGCGCGGTACGGTTGAACCGGCGCACGGTAGGGCTGAACCGGTGCGCGGTAGGGCTGAACCGGTGCGCGGTAGGGCTGAACCGGCGCACGGTAGGGCTGAACCGGAGGTTGAGTCACGACTCGATTGTTGCTGCGGAAGTTGTTGAAGTTCGTCGTGCGGTGGATGTCGTCGTAGCGGTTCAGCGCGCCGTAGTTCAGCGGCTGGCGGATGACGGCGCGGTTGATCGGGACGTTCCGGTAGGTGTTGTTCACGTAGTAGGCGTTCGGGTGGATGTACTGGCGACTCCGCCCGGCCCATCCCCTGTCACTGTCCCAGCCGTGATAGAAGACGCGATGCTGGCCCCAGTCGAAGTCGAAGTTGAGCCACGCCCCGATGACGAAGCGAGCGCCGAAGAACAGTGGCGCCCGGGCAAAGAAGACGACCGCCGGGTCGTACTGCGGCACGTAGATGTACTGCGGCTGTGCCGGCCACAGCGAGATCTCGCCGCCGGTGTCGACGACCTGGATCTCCGAGGTGGTGTAGAGGTTGCCTGCCTGTCGCGCCTGGGCGCGCAGCCGCTGGATCGAGGCCATGACGTCGGTGGACTGATTCGCGTAGGCCTGCCCCAGCGCCATCGTCCAGTCCAGCTTGTCCGCCATCATCGCCACGACGGTCGGGTAGTGGGCCACGGCCCTGACGCTGACGTCCCACCACTGGCCGTCCACGTCGCCCGGGTTGAAATCGGCGCGCACGAAACGCGCCGCATCGTCGATCTGGTCCGGGAACGTCGCGGCGAGGAGGACCTGCGCCAGCAGCGGGTCGGGGTAGAGGGCGATCGGCGCCAGCAGGTTGTCGAGTTGATCGGGCGAGAACGCCTCGTATTGCGCATATCCCTGAGCCCGACCGAACGAGGTGAAGACGGCCGAGAAGATGATGAGCGAGACGGCCAGAATTTTTCCCATGACGGGGTCTCCTTCTGCGAATGTTCACAAGTCCGTACGGTGCACCGATTTACAGCGTGACGCGGACTCCGGCGCTGACCGCGTTGATGTCCACATCCCGGAGTTTGTACTTCTCCCACTCAGCCAACACTGAGAGCTTGCCGAAGTTGAACCGCACACCGGCGCCGTAGAACGGGTCATGCCCATGGTCCGTCCCGGCCTTGAAATGCGGGTCGGTCGCGGTGCCGGTGAGCGCAACGTCGGTGCTCCAGTACATGTAGCCGCCCTTCGCGTAGAGCGTGACGAGAGGACCGATCGGGATCCGGCCCGTGAGGGCGGCGGTTGCAGTCTTTGCGTCGTACCCCACCCGCGTGCTGCCCCCCGCGGCGGTGATCACGCCGTCGAACCTGCCGAAGTTGACCCAGCCGGCCTCGACGCCGAGGAAGACAGGAAACTCATAGCCGAGAAAGAACTTGTACGAGTTCCGCGTCTCATCCACGACGGTCGCGTTGATCGCCGCGTGACTCAAGGCGCCGCCGAGGTAGAAACCTTGCGCCGCCGCCGGCCGGCTCGACCCAAGGCTTGCAATCAAGACAACCGCGCCCAGGAGGGTCAGCGGCGCCGTCAGGTTCGTCTTCACCGTCCACCCCGGTACCCGAAACATCGCGCCATCGACAGCGAACCGATATTTCCAACGAGACGATCGCATCCAACGACTTTCATAGCGCGCCTTCTTTCTCAGTCGCCTACGAATCTAGTTCCTTGTTGCTGTGGTGGATAGCGCATTTTGTACCCAGAATCCGAGCCGTAGGGTAGGTAAGAACTACCCGACGACGGTCACGATGACGTGTCCCGGAGTTTGCGGTAGTGGCGGATCAGGGCGTTCGTCGAGCTGTCGTGCGTGAGCTCTGGCGTCGTGCGGCTCTCGAGCTCGGGGATGATGCGCTGTGCGAGCACCTTGCCCAGCTCGACCCCCCACTGGTCGAACGAGTCGATCCGCCAGATGGCACCCTGCGTGAAGACGGCGTGTTCGTACAGCGCGACGAGCTTCCCCAGCGCCGCCGGGTTCAGCCGCTCCAACAGGATCGTGTTCGACGGGCGGTTGCCTTCGAAGACGCGGTGGGGCACCAGCCAGGGCGGCGTGCCCTCGGCCTCGACCTCCCGTGCGGTCTTGCCAAAGGCCAACGCCTCCGCCTGGGCCAAGACGTTGGCCAGGAGCACGTCGTGGTGGCGGGCGATCGGGTTGAGCGGCTTGGCGAACGCGATGAAGTCGCAGGGGATGAGCTTGGTTCCCTGATGGATCAACTGGTAGAAGGAGTGCTGGCCGTTGGTGCCCGGCTCCCCCCAATAGATCGGCCCGGTCTGGTAGGTGACCTCGGCTCCATCGAGCGTGACGTGCTTGCCGTTGCTCTCCATCGTCAGTTGCTGCAAGTAGGCCGGGAAGCGTTTCAGGTACTGCTCATAGGGCAAGACCGCGACCGTCTGCGCGCCGAAGAAATTGTTGTACCAGAACGCCAGGAGTCCGAGGAGCACCGGCAGGTTCTCTTCGAACGGCGCGGTGCGGAAGTGCTGGTCCACCTCGTGGAAACCGTGGAGCATGGCGCGGAAATGCTCGGCTCCGACGGCGATCATCGTCGAGAGTCCGATCGCCGAGCCCATCGAGTAACGCCCGCCGACCCAGTCCCAGAATTCGAACATGTTGGCGAGGTCGATGCCGAACTTCACCACCTCCTCGGCGTTGGTCGAGACCGCGACGAAGTGCCTGGCGACCGCGGCAGGGTGTTTCAAGGCCTTGAGGGTCCAGTCGCGGGCCGTGCGCGCGTTGGTCATCGTCTCCAGCGTCGTGAAGGTCTTGGACGCGATGATGAACAACGTCTCCGCAGGATCGAGGTCGCGCGTCGCCTCGGCGAAGTCGGTGCCGTCGATGTTGGAGACGAAGCGGAAGGTCAGGTCGCGCCGGCTGTAGTGTCGCAACGCCTCGTACGCCATCACCGGCCCCAGGTCGGACCCGCCGATGCCGACATTGATGACGTTGCGGATCGCCTTGCCGGTATAGCCCTTCCACGTCCCGCCGCGCACCGCGGCGGAAAAGTCGGCCATCCTGTCGAGGACGGCGTGCACCTGTTGCACCACGTCCTCGCCGTCCACGAGAATGGATTGCGCTTTCGGGGCGCGCAGGGCCACGTGCAGGACGGCCCGCTTCTCGGTGACGTTGATCTTCTCGCCCCGGAACATCGCATCGATGCGGGACCGCAGGCCGGACTCCTCCGCCAATTGCAGCAGGAGCGCGAGCGTCTCGTCCGTGATGCGGTTCTTCGAGTAGTCGAAGTAGATGCCGACGCCTTCGACCGTCATGCGCTCGGCCCGCTTGGGATCGCCGGCAAAGAGGTCACAAAGATGCAGCCCCCGGATCTTCTGGTAATGGGCCTCGAGGGCCTTCCAGGCCGGACGTTGGGTGAGTTGGATCCTGGTCGTCGTCATGCCGGTCCTTCTTTCGATGGGTGGTCGGCCGGCTTTCGCAGGCACTCCCTGACGGCCTGCGCGATGCCCTCGGCGTTGATTCCAGCTTCGTTCAGGAGTTCTGCGGGTGTGCCGGAGGTCGGCATGGAGCGCACCGCCAGCTTGACCACCGTTGGGGTACCCTCCCTCACACCAACGAACGCATCCAGCACGGCGTCGCCGAGCCCACCCTCGGGCCAGTGATCCTCGACCACGACGAGGCGGCCCCCCGTGACCCGCGCGGCCTCGCGCAGGGACGCCTTGTCGATCGGCTTGACCGAATAGGCGTCGATGACCCGCACGCGAATGCCTTCCGAGTCGAGCTGCGCGAACGCCCGCAGGCTCTCGTGCAAGGTGATCCCCGCGGCGATGATCGTCACCTGATCGGCCGCCGACTTCCGCACCACCTTGCTCCCCCCGATGGGAAACGCCTCACCCGGAGGGTAGATGACCGGCGTCTTCTCGCGAGTCAGTCGCAGGTAGGAGATGCCGGGCAGGTCCGCCATGGTCGCCACCAGGCACGCCGTCTGGTTGGCATCGCACGGGTACAGCACGGTGCTGCCGTGGACGGCCCGCATCATCGCCAGGTCCTCCAGAGCCATCTGCGACGGGCCGTCCTCGCCGATGCTGACGCCGGCGTGCGATCCGCCCAGGCGAACGCTGGCGCCGGACACGGCCGCCATGCGGATCTGGTCGAAGGCACGGGTGAGGAAGGCGGCGAACGTCGCCGCAAAGGCGACCTTCCCGAGAACGCTCAGGCCGAGGGCGGCGCCGACGAGTTGCTGCTCCGCGATGTAGACCTCGAAGAACCTGTTGGGGTAGGCCTTTTTGAACTCCTCCGTGAACGTTGAATTCGAAACTTCTCCGTCGAGGACCACCACGTCCGGACGGTTGCCGCCCACCGCTACCAGCGCATCCCCGAACGCCTTCCGCGTCGCTTCTTTCGTTCCGACCTCGTAGGCCGGCAGCTGCAACGGCTGGGCCGCGGGCGGGGCCGCCGGCTGCAACCCCCGGGGCTTCGCGACGTCAACGACGATGCGGCGCTCGCCGCCCAGTTCCTCGATGGCCGCCGCGGCCTGGTCAGCGCTGAGGGCCTTGCCGTGCCAGCCTTCCTTGTCCGCCACGAGCGAGACGCCCGAGCCCTTCACGGTCTTGGCGACGATGCACGTGGGTTTCTCGTCCTGAGCCAGCGCTTCCCTGTACGCGGCATCGATGGCGGCGATGTCGTGGCCGTCGATCTCGATGGCGTGCCACCCGAAGGCGCGGGCGCGGGCGGCGTAGACCGGTGCGTCCCAACCGAGGTCGGTCGGCCCCCGCTGGCCCAGCCGGTTCATGTCCAGGATGGCGATCACGTGCTTCAGCTTGTAGTGGCCCGCCTTGTCGAAGGCTTCCCAGACCGAGCCTTCGGCCACCTCGCTGTCACCCAGCAGCACCCAGACGTCGAACGGCAGCTTGTCGACGTACTTGGCGCCCAGGGCCATGCCAACGGCGACGGGCAGGCCTTGCCCGAGGGAGCCGGTGGCCACATCCACCCAGGGCAGGCCGCGTGCCGTGCCGTGACCGTCGGCGCACTGAAAGGGCTTCGGATGTCCTTCGAGGCGGCTGCCGAACGTGCGCAACGACATCAGCTCTTTGTCCGTGATGACGCCCGATGCCTTGTACATCGAGTAGAGCAGCGGGCTGGCATGCCCCTTGGAGAAGACCAGGCGGTCGTTGTTCGGGTTGCCTGGATCGTCCCAGTCGTACTTGAGGTGATTGACCAGGAGCACCGCCATCAGGTCGGCGGCCGACATCGAGGACGTCGGGTGGCCCGATCCGGCCGCCGTCGTGCACCGGATGCTGTCCACCCTGAGTTGCTTCCCCAACTCCGCGATGCGCTGCAGTGCGCCGGCCATGGGAACGGCGCTTCCCGTGGGCCCGCCGCACTGCTGGCGCCCGTTGATGCCTGATCCGGTGTGGCCGGCGGATGCCGTCCACCCGTGCCCGATCGAACCATTCCCGCGTGGGGTCATATCGTGCCTCCGGCTGCGTTGGCGTTGGGGAGGATGAAGCGCTCGACGGCGTTGGCGAAGCCTTCCTCCTCGTTGGAGGTCGTCACGTACGTGGCATCGTGCTGCACGTCGTCGCTGGCGTTGGCCACGGCCACGCTCAGGCCGCTCTTGGCGAACATGAGCACGTCGTTCGGCTGGTCGCCCATCGTGGCGATCTGGCCGGCCGGGATGTGCAGGAAGCTCGACATCCAGCCGACCACGGCGCCCTTGTTGGCGCTCGGATGCGTCACGTCCAGGTAGTAGGGTTGCGAGCGCGCGGCCGACACTTGCTGGGCGAACGCCTTTTGCGTATCCGACTCACAGCGCGCGACCGCATCCAGGTCGTCGCTGACCCCGACGACCTTGACCACGTTGTCCAGCAGTCGATCGAA
>NCBR01000116.1 GCA_002279285.1 Acidobacteria bacterium 37-71-11 | reverse complement strand
GGCGTCGCGCTCGGCGTCGGGGAGCGCGGCGAGCAGGCGCGCCACCGCCGCGCCGGGTTCGGCCCGGCGCGTGGCCAGGCTGACGCCGGGCGGCTTGTCCAGCGCCACGATCCGCTCGTCCGAGTACAGCACCCGGGTCCTTGGTTGCACGCGAGCAGCATGCCACGGCCGCGGCGGTTCGTCACCGGCGGCGCGGGGAGTGGTACCGTCGCGGCGTGGACACCTGGGTCGTCCTCGTCTTCGGTTTCGTCTACCTCGGCATGCTGCTCGGCGAGATCCCGGGGCTCGCCCTCGACCGCACCGGCGTCGCGCTCCTGGGCGCGCTGGCGCTCATCGCCTCCGAGCGGGTGACCCCCGAGGCCGCATGGCGGGCGGTCAACGTGCCCACGCTCGCGCTCCTGTTCGGCCTGATGGTGGTGTCGGCGCAGTTCCGGCTCGGCGGGTTCTACGCCTTCATTACGCGCAAGGCGGCGGGCGCGCGCGTCTCGCCGGCGATCCTCCTTGGCCTCGTGATCGCCGTGGCCGGCGGCCTTTCGGCGGTGCTGGCCAACGACATCGTCTGTCTGGCGGTCGCGCCGCTCCTCATCGAGGGGTGCGCGCGCCGCGGCCTCGACCCGGTGCCGTTCCTGCTCGCCCTCGCCTGCGCCGCCAACGTCGGCTCCGCGGCGACGCTGATCGGCAACCCGCAGAACATGCTGATCGGGCAGACGCTACACCTGTCGTTCGTGGGCTACCTCGGCGCCGCGGCGGTGCCCGCGCTCCTCGGCCTGGCGGTGGTCTGGGGCGTCGTGGTCGCGTCCGCGCGCGGGTCGTGGTTCAAGCCGACGAGCGTCCCACAGGTCGAGGAGGCGGGCCTGAACCGCTGGCAGACCGGCAAGGGCCTCGTCGTGCTCGGCCTGCTCCTGCTCGGGTTCCTGTTCGCGCCGGTTCCCCGCGAGGTGCTCGCCCTGGCGGCGGCGGCGGTGCTGCTGACCAGCCGGCGGATGGCATCGCGCGACATCCTCGGGACGGTGGACTGGCACCTGCTCGTGCTGTTCGTCGGCCTGTTCGTGGTGAACTTCGCCCTCGCGGACTCGGGGACGTTGGCGGTGGCGACGCACGCGCTCGAGCGCGGCGGCGTGGACCTGACGCGCCCCGGCGTGCTCTTCCCGCTCACGGTCGTGCTCTCGAACCTGGTCTCCAACGTCCCCGCCGTGATGCTGCTGCTGCCGCAGGCGACGCGGCCGGCCGCGGGGCCGCTGCTCGCGCTGGCCTCGACGCTCGCCGGAAACCTCATCATCGTCGGGTCGGTCGCGAACATCATCGTCGTGGACCAGGCGGCGCGCCTCGGCGTCCGCATCGGCTGGAGACAGCACGCCCGCGTCGGCGTCCCGGTGACGCTCGCCACCCTCGCGATCGCGGCCGGCTGGCTCGCGCTCATCGCCGGCTGAGCCGGCGCCGCGCCCGGCCGACGGCGACCCCCTTGACAACGTGGATTCTTGCCCTATCTTTTAGATGAGTGACGAGTATGGATACGGTTGCCTCGCCCGACCAGCCTCCAAGTAGTACCCACCGCGTGAAGCGTTTTTCCGCGGCCGCAGGGAGAGTCTCCCCCAACGCGGCCGCGGTTGCTTTTCCCACCACGAAAGCGCTCGCCACGGCAGCTTGCAGCGGATCACCAGCGCCGCGGCTGAGCTCTGGCGGGACTCGAGCCTAAGGGGACGAGAGCCATGCTCCCGTGCCCCTCGAGGGCTTTCCTGCCGGGCCGGCAGCGGGTGGCCCCTAGAGCAGCAGAGCAGAGAGAGTCCGAGTCCCTGTCCACCAAGACAACGCGTCAAGAACGTTACGCCTCCCGACCTGAGAGGTAGGAGATCATGAACGAGAACACGGCAGCTGCGGACCCACTGATAGCAAGCGCGCGGCGCGACGAGATTTGCCGGATCTTCGGCGAATCGTACGACCCCGCGCGCTGGAACGACTGGCGGTGGCAGATGCGCCATCGTTTCATCAAGCCGGAGCAGTTCGAGAGGTTGCTCCACCTCACGACCTCCGAGCGGCGGGGCCTGGCGATGACGCACGAGAAGTTCGCGGTGGCGATCACGCCGCACTTCGCGGAGCTCATCGACCCCGACGACCCCAACTGCCCGATCCGCCGGCAGGTCGTCCCCCGCGAGGAGGAGTTGCTGGTCGGGCCTGGGGACATGACGGACCCGTGCGGCGAGGACCACGACGAGGTGGTCCCCGGCCTCGTCCACCGCTACCCCGACCGCGTCCTCCTGCTCGCGCTCGACACCTGTGCGGCGTACTGCCGGTACTGCACGCGCTCGCGGCTCGTGAGTCAGGGCGAGCTCGACCCGCTGCCGCGTCGTCTCGACGCGGTGATCGCCTACCTCGAGGCGCACACCGAGGTGCGCGACGTGCTGCTCTCGGGCGGCGACCCGCTCCTGATGTCCGAGGACCGCCTGGACGAGGTGCTCGGCCGCATCCGCGCGATCCCGCACATCGAGTTCGTGCGCATCGGCTCGCGCGTTCCCTCGTTCCTGCCGCAGCGCATCACGCCGGAGCTGGTCGCGGTGCTGCGCAAGCACCGCGTGTGGCTGTCGCTGCACTTCTGCCACGCGCGCGAGGTCACACCGGACGTCGCACACGCGTGCGACCTGCTGGCCGACGGCGGCATCCCGCTCGGCTCGCAGACCGTCCTGCTCAAGGGTGTGAACGACGACGTGCAGACGCTCAAGGACCTCGTCCACGCGCTGCTCAAGGTCCGCGTGCGCCCGTACTACCTCTACCAATGCGACCCGGTCGTCGGGACCGGCCACCTGCGCACCAGCGTGGCCAAGGGAATCGAGCTGATCTCAGGGCTGCGCGGCCACACCACCGGCTACGCGGTGCCGACCTACGTGATCGACGCCCCGGGGGGCGGCGGCAAGGTGCCGATCCAGGCGGAGACGATCGTGTCGTACGAGAACGGCCAGGCGCTCCTGCGCAACTGGGCCGGCCGGACGTATTCGTACGTCGACCCGGCGGAGCACGCGTAGGCGCATGGGCCTCGCGATCGGCCTGACCTACGACCTGAAGGACGACTATCTCGCGGCGGGGTTCTCGCCGGAGGACGTGCTCGAGTTCGACGGCCTTGACACCGTCGCCGGCCTCGAGCAGGCGCTGGTGGACCTTGGCCACAGGACAGAGCGAGTCGGACGCGGGCGGGAGCTCGCCCGGCGCCTGGTCGGCGGCGAGCGCTGGGACCTCGTGTTCAACATCTGCGAAGGCGCCTGGGGGCGCTCGCGCGAGGCGCAGGTGCCCGCGCTGTGCGAGCTGTTCGACCAGCCGTACACCTTCGCCGACCCGCTCACCTGCGCGCTGACCCTCGACAAGGCGATGGCGAAGCGCGTGGTGCGCGACCACGGCCTGGCGACGGCGCCGTTCGCGGTGGTCGCCGCGCCCGAGGACGCGGCCGGGGTCGATCTGCCCGCACCGCTGTTCCTCAAGCCGGTGGCGGAGGGCAGCTCGAAGGGCGTGACCGGCCGCTCGCTGGTGCGCGACCGGGGCGAGTTGGCCGCCACGTGCCGCGAGCTGCTCGAGCGGTTCCGGCAACCGGTGCTCGTCGAGGCGTTCCTCCCGGGCCGCGAGGTGACGGTCGGCATCGTCGGCCACAGCGCCGGCGCGCGGGTGGTGGGGGTCCTCGAGGTCTCGTTCACCGAGCATGCCGAGGCCGCGGCCTACACGGCGCTCAACAAGGATGAGTACGAGGCGAGGGTCGCCTACCGGGTGCTCACCGACGACCCGCTGGCGGCGCCGGCGCGCGCGCTGGCGCTCGCGGTGTTCGCAGCGCTCGGCTGCCGCGACGCCGGGCGCGTCGACCTGCGCTGCGACGCGGGGGGCGCCCTGCACTTCCTCGAGGTCAACCCGCTGCCGGGCATCAACCACGTGCGCTCCGACCTGCCGATCATGGCGCGCCTGGGCGGCATGCCGTACCAGGCGCTGATCGGCGCGATCGTCGATTCGGCCCGCCAGCGGCACGGGTTGTGAAGGAAGCGGGAGGCGTGAGGCGCGAGGGTTGGCGAACGTGAGGCCCGACCGGGCCGTCATCGCGCACACCGCCGTCGCCCCGGAGGCGGATCCGTCCACCGCGGACGTCCTCGACCAGGTGCGGTTGTTCCAGGAAGGCCTCGCGGCGCTCGACGTCCCCCAGGCGACGGTCGCGGTGGACGCGGGGCGAGTGTGGGAGCACGCCGCGGAGCTGGCGGGGGCGGTGGTCTGCAACCTGCTCGAGGCGCCGCCGGGCAAGCCGCAGCTCCACGCCGCGGCAACCGCGGCGCTCGAGATCCTGGGCGTGTCGTTCACCGGCTCCCCGGCGGGAGCGCTGTGGCTGACCACCGACAAGCTCGCCACCCGGGCCGTGCTCACCGCCGAGGGTCTGCCGGTCGCCGCCGGCGGGCGTCTGGACCCGGAGCGCCCCGTGTTGCTGGAGCGCGTACCGCCGCCGTGGATCCTCAAGCCGGCATGGGAGGACGCCTCGGTCGGCCTCGAGGGTGACCCGGTGTGTGCGGCCCCGGAGCAGGCGGTCGCGCGGGCCCGCTCGCTCGCGGCGCGCTTTCCCGGCCAACCGGTGCTCCTCGAGCACTTCCTCCCGGGGCGCGAGTTCAACGTCTCGCTGCTCGCCGCAGGCAGAGGCGTCGAGGCGCTGCCGGTCGCGGAGATCGCGTTCGTCGACTTCCCCGCGGGCGTCCCGGCGCTGGTCGGGTACGAGGCGAAGTGGGCCGCCGGCTCGTTCGAGGAGACCCACACGGTGCGCCGCTTTCCCGGGCGCGAGGATGCGGCGCTGCTCGGGCGCATCGGCGAGCTGGCGCTCGCGTGCTGGCGACCGTGCGCGCTCGCCGGCTACGCGCGCGTCGACCTGCGCCTCGACGAGGCCGGTGTCCCGGTCATCCTCGAGGTCAACACCAACCCGTGTCTGTCGGCGGACGCCGGGTTCGTCGCGGCGGCGCGGGAGGCGGGCCTGGCGCCGGCCGATCTGGTCGCGCGGATCCTCGAAGCCGCCGCGCCGCGGCCCCGCTGAACCGCCGCCGAGCGGTGGTAGGCTTGGGCGGATGCACGAGTCGTGGTGGAGGAGCATGTGAACATTCGCACTGATCTGCGTCCCCAAGACCGCGCGCCGCTCGAGGCGCTGCTGCGGGCCACCGGCTTCTTCAACCCCCAGGAACTCGAGGTCGCGCTCGAGCTGGTGGACGAACGGCTGGCCCACGGCGAGGCGAGCCACTACCGTTTCCTCGTCCTCGAGGCCGCGGGCGAGGTGCTGGGGTACGCCTGCTGGGGGCCGATCCCGGGCACGCTCGCGTCGGCGGACCTCTACTGGATCGCGGTCCACCCCGAGCGCCAGGGCCAGGGGTTGGGCCGGGCGTTGCTCGACGCCGTCGAGACCTGGATCGCCCGCGAGGGGCGCACCCGGGTGTACCTGGAGACCTCGTCGCGGCCGCAGTACGTGCCGACGCGGGCGTTCTACCTGCGCTGCGGCTACGAGGTCGCCGCGGAGTTGCCGGAGTTCTACGCTCCCGGCGACGGCAAGGTGATCTTCCTGAAGATCCTGCCGCGCGTGCACTGACCCGGCGGTCGCGTCCCACACGTCCGTAGCGGCCGCCCGCCGGGCGGCCGGCCTCTCCCGCACCTGTGGGACCGACGCTGTCGCCGTTCAGTCGTCTTTGTTCGCCGGGTGTTCTACAATTATTCAATGAGCCTGGCAGGACACCTGAGCGAACTCGCGCTCCCCGATCTTCTGCAAATCGTGGCGATGGCCGAGAAGAGCGGCCGCCTCGACCTCACCAACCGGGACGGGGAAGGGCTGATCGTCTTCCGCAGCGGACGGGTCATCTACGCCGCCTCGAACGCGGCGCGGGAGACGCTCGGCAGCATCCTGGTCTGTCGCCACATGGTGAGCGAAGAGGTGCTGCACAAGGCGCTCGAGCACCAGTTTCGCTCTCGCGAGGAGCGGCGGCTGGGCTCGATCCTGGTCGAAATGGGGGCCGTGTCGCTCGATGCGCTCGAATCGGTGATCTACCAGCAGATCCAGCGCGTGATCGGGGAGCTGGTCAAGTGGCGGGACGGGTACTTCAAGTTCGAGGCGATGGAGATCCCGGACCACGGCGAGATTGCGGTGGACGCCCGCGAGTTCCTCGCCGAGTCGGGGTTCAACGCCCACCGGATCGCGCTCGAGCTCTCGCGGATCGCCGACGAGGCGCGGCAGGAGCATGCGGCCGGCGGCGCTGAGGGCGCGGTGGTGTCAGCGGCCGCAGTCGGGGCCGGGGTCGGCGTCGAGTCCGATGGGGGCGTGCGGCAACCGTCGTCTCTCGGCAGCATCCTCGCCGCCCGGCCCACGCCGTCGCTCACCGCCGAACGCTCGATGGAGCTGCTGCGCGCCGGGGAGGGGTTCTTCTCGCGTGCGGTGCTCCTGCTCGTCGAGCGGTACGGGCTCACCGGCGTCGGGCAGTTCGGCGTGCGTGCGGGCGACGCGACCGTCGACGAGAGCATCCGTAACCTTTGGCTGCAGCTCGGCGCCGCGTCGCTCGTGGCTGAGGCAGTCGCCACCGGCCGCACGTGCCGGGGCCGGCTCGAACGGACCGACGCCAACCAACTGCTCGTCAGCGAGCTCGGCGGCGAGTGGCCGGTCGAGGCGGCGGCGCTCCCCATCAAGGCCGGCCCGCACCTCGTGGCCGTCCTCTACGGCGACGGCATGCCGATCGCGGCGCCGCTGCCGGCGCTCGACCGCCTCGAGGCGAGGCTGGCCGAGATCGGTGCGGCGATCGCCGCCGCCGAGCGCGTGCCCGCAAGCCAGCCGAGGGGCTGAGCCAAGTTTACCGTTTGCCGTAGAGGAATGACCGCCACTCCGTGGACTCTTGCTTGCCCCTCGGGTGAAGCGGCGTTCGGGCCTTGCTCGCCCCCGCTCGCTGCGGCCCGAAGCTCCTGCGGCCGCGACCCAGCAGTGCGCCTCGCCGCCGGGTCCCTCGCTGTTCTCCTCCCTCGGAGAAGCCCTCGGTCGGAGCCAGCGTCTCCCGGCGGCGATGCGCGCGCTGGGGCCCCGCGGCCTCCGGAGCAATAGCCGCTTCACCCGAGGGGCGGATTGAATGCCCCCCACCCATTAGTCGGAGGTCCTGCTGAAATCAAGAGTCCTGCCAAAGCCGAAGGCCATCGGCAGCGCTTCCGCCAACGGGAGGGTGGGGGTCAAAACCGCCCAGGGGGCGGAGGCCGATTGGGCCGGAGCGTGCGGGTCCCGAGCGGGCGTCCCACGGTGGGGTGTCGATGCTCGTCCACTGCGTGGAGGCCTCTCGCTTGCCGGTCCCGCGGGTGGCCCGGTCTTTCTCTTCACTGCGTGAGGCCTCTTCTTTTGCCCCGCGGGCTGCGGCCGCGGGGCAAAACAAAACAGGCCTCACGCAGTGAAGAAGACAAAACAGGCCACCCGCGGGACCGGCAAGCAAGACTCCACGCAGTGGACGAGAGTGATGCCGCGGCGCTCGCGGCCGTTACCGCGCCACCGGGTCGGGGTGGTCGGGGTCGAGACCGAGGCCGATCACCGCGGCCGCCGCTTGCGCGGCCGGGATCGCGCCGGCGCGGGCGAGCGCCGACAGGGCGGCGACGGCGATGTGCTCGGCATCCACTTCGAAGTGGCGGCGCAGCGCCGCCCGCGTGTCGGAGAGACCGAAGCCGTCGGTGCCGAGCGGCGTGAGCCCCTGCGGGAGCCAGCGCGCGACCGAGTCGGGCAACAGCTTCACGTACTCCGACGTGGCGATCACCGGGCCCGGCGCGCCCGCGAGCTGCGCCGTCAGGTACGGCGTCCGGGCCGGTTCCGCCGGGTGCAGCCGGTTCCAGCGCTCGGCGGCGAGCGCGTCGGCGCGCAGCTGCTGGTAGCTGGTGACGCTCCAGACGTCGGCGCCGACGCCGAAGTCAGCGGCGAGGAGGTCGGCGGCGCGCAGCGCCTCACGCACGGTGACGCCGCTGCCGAGGAGTTGGACGCGGTGCGCGAAATCGCCGGCGGCGCGGCGCAGCGGGTAGATCCCGCGCAGGATCCCCTCCTCGGCGCCGGCCGGCATCGGCGGCATGTCGTAGTTCTCGTTGTAGAGGGTGATGTAGTAGAAGACGTCCTGGTCGTCCTCCACCATCGCCTTGAGGCCGTCCCGGATGATCACCGCGAGTTCGTAGGCGTACGCGGGGTCCCAGATGCGCACGTTGGGTACCACCGAGAAGAGCACCGGGCTGTGTCCGTCGTCGTGCTGCAGCCCCTCGCCCTGGAGCGTCGTACGGCCGGCGGTGGCGCCGAGCAGGAAGCCGCGCCCGCGGGCGTCGCCGAACGCCCACACCAGGTCGCCGACGCGCTGGTAGCCGAACATCGAGTAGAAGATGTAGAACGGCACCATGGTGACGCCGTGGGTGGCATGGGCGGTGCCGGCCGCCGTGAACGACGCCATGGCGCCGGCCTCGGTGATCCCCTCCTCGAGGATCTGCCCGTCTCTGGCCTCCTTGTAGCGGAGGATCATGTTGTGGTCCACCGGCTCGTAGAGCTGGCCCCCCGACGCGTAGATCCCGAGTTCCTTGAACAGCGACTCCATGCCGAACGTGCGCGCCTCGTCCGGGATGATCGGCACGATGCGCGGTCCAAGCCCCGGGGTCCGCAGCAGCTTGCGCAGGAGCTGCACGAACGCCATCGTGGTCGAGACCTCGCGCTTGGGCGGCGTCCCCTCGTAGAACTCGGCGTAGACATCCGCCGCCGGCAGCTCGGGCGCGCCCTTGCGCGGCTTTCGCAGCGGCAGCGTGCCGCCGAGTGCGCGCCGCCGCTCGAGGAGGTACTCCAACTCCGGGCTGTCCATCCCCGGGTGGTAGTACGGCGGGTCGTCGACCAGCGCTTCGTCGGCAATCGGGAGGTAAAGCACGTCACGGAACGCCCGCAACTGCGCCGCGTTGAGCTTCTTCAGTTGGTGGGTGGTGTAGCGCCCCTCGAAGTCTTTGCCCAGCGCCCACCCCTTGACCGTCTTGACGAGGATCGCGGTCGGCCGCCCGTTCGGCTCGGTCGCAGCGCGGTACGCGGCGTACACCTTGCGGTAGTCGTGGCCGCCGAACTTGAGGTTCCAGATGTCGGTATCGGAGAGGTGCTCGACCATCGCGGCCAGGCGAGGGTCGGCGCCGAAGAAATGGTGCCGCATGAACGCGCCGCCCTCGACGTGGTAGCGCTGCCACCAGCCGTCCACGATCGTGTTGAGCCGCTCGATGAGCACGCCGGAGGCATCGGAGGCGAGCAGCGGGTCCCACTCGCGGCCGAGGATCACCTTGATCACGTTCCACCCCGAGCCGCGGAACACCGCCTCGAGCTCCTGGATGATCTTGCCGTTGCCGCGCACCGGTCCGTCCAGGCGCTGGAGGTTGCAGTTGACCACGAAGACCAGGTTGTCGAGGCCCTCGTCGGCGGCGACGTGCAGGGCGCCGAGCGCCTCCGGCTCGTCGGTTTCGCCGTCGCCGAGGAACGCCCAAACCCGCGAGCCGCTGGTGTCGGCGAGCCCCCGGTTTGCGAGGTAGCGGTTGAAGCGCGCCTGGTAGATCGCGTTGAGCGGCCCGAGCCCCATCGAGACCGTGGGGAACTCCCAGAACTCCGGCATGCTGCGCGGGTGCGGGTAGGAGGGGAGGCCGTGGCCGGTGGTCTCGCGGCGGAAGGCGTCCAGGTGCGCCTCGGTGAGGCGCCCCTCGAGGAAGGCGCGGGCGTACATACCGGGGGCGGCGTGGCCCTGGTAGAAGATCTGGTCGCCGCTGCCGCCCTCCTTGCCGCGGAAGAAGTGGTTGAACCCCACCTCGTAGAGGGCGGCGGCGGAGGCGTACGTCGAGAGGTGTCCGCCGATCCCGGGATCGCGGTGGTTGGCGCGCGTGACCATCGCCATCGCGTTCCAGCGCACGATGCGGCGGATGCGCTTCTCCATCTCCTCGTCGCCGGGAAACTCCGGCTCCTGCTCGGGGGAGATCGTGTTGATGTACGGCGTCTGGATCGCCTCGATCCCGAGGTGCTGCATGCGCGCCCGCTTCAGGACCTTGCGCAGCAGGAACTTGGCCCGCTCGGGCCCGGCGGTCGCGAGGACGCGGTCGAGCGACTCGACCCACTCGGCCGTCTCCTGGGGGTCGGCATCGTACAACTGCTGCTTGAAGAGCGTGTCGTTCATTTCTTTGTCCTCGCTGCCGCCGGCGTTTCGCTCGAGGGACGCCGCCCCACCGGCTTGCGGCACCGTCCCGCGTCCAGGGTACCCGAACCCAAGTGGGAGGGCCGTGTCGTCCAAAGCGGCGTCGACGCCATTGCTCGCAAACACGCGTCCGCGCCGCACTGTTCCCCTGACCGGCGCGGGTGCGCCACGGGCGTGCGGTGACCCGCAGGGTATCCGGTATCCTGTCACGGTGACGGGACGACCGCGGGCGGCAGGAGGAGGGCGCGATGGCGCTTGAGGCCGGCGCCCGGCTGGGCGGTTACACCGTGACGGGGCTGCTCGGGGCCGGCGGCATGGGCGAGGTGTACCGGGCGCGCGACGAGCGCCTCGGACGCGACGTTGCGATCAAGGTGATCGCCCAGGCGCTGGCCTCCGAGAGCAAGGAGCTGGCGCGCTTCGAGCGCGAGGCCCGGGCCCTGGCCGCGCTGTCGCACCCCAACATCCTCGGCATCTTCGATTTCGGCGAGCAGGACGGGGTCCACTTCGCGGTCATGGAGCTGCTCGGCGGGACGACTCTGCGCGAGCGCCTGAGCGGGGGGCCGCTGCCGTGGCGCACCGCGGTGGCGATCGCAACCGCCATCGCGATGGGAGCGGCGGCCGCGCACGCCAGGGGGATCGTCCATCGCGATCTCAAGCCCGAGAACATCTTCCTCCTCGCCGACGGCGGCGTGAAGGTGCTCGACTTCGGTCTCGCGCGCCGCGACCCCGCGCCGGGCGCAGCGGCGGCGCCCGAGGAGGAAACCCTGATCGGCACCGCGATCTACATGGCGCCGGAGCAGATCCTGCGCAAGCCGGCGGACGCGCGCACCGACGTGTTCGCGCTCGGCGTCGTGCTGTTCGAGATGCTCGCCGGCCGGGGTCCGTTCACCCGCTCCGGGATCGGGGATACGATCGGTGCGATCCTCACCGAGGACCCGCCCGAAATCGCCCCGCCCGGCGGCACGGTGCCGCCGGCGCTCGAACGGATCGTGCACCACTGCCTCGCGAAGGACCCGGAGGAACGGCTGCAGTCGGCGTACGACCTCGTGTTCGCGCTCGGCGAGGTCACGGCGCTGCCGCCCGGAGCCGCGCGGGCGCCGGCGTGGCCGGTCCGGATCGCGATCTTCCTCGCCGGCGCGCTCGTGGGCGCGGCCGCCGCGGCGTTGTTCTTCCTGCTGCGCTGAGGTCCGCCGGCCGGGGCGCGCGGGCGATCTGGACAGAGACGCGCTATCATGAGCGCCGCACCGTGGGCGCCAGCGCCAGGCAACACGCCCGCGCCGCACACGGTGGGACGAGCCGAATTCGATGGCATCCGACCCCTACTCCGCCCGTTGCGCCGCCGCGCTGGAAGGCGCGCTCGCCGCCGTGCCGTTCTACCGGGGCTGGCGGGCGCTCGACCCCGGCCCGGACCGGCCCGCGGCGGAGCGGATGGCCGCGCTGCCGGTCCTCTCGCGGGCGGACCTGCGGGCGCACGTGCCGGACGGGTTCGTCCGGAGCGGTTTTTCCGCGCGCGACGGGTTCGCCGCCGGCGAGATCGAGATCGTGACGACCAGCGGCACGACCGCCGACCGGGCGTCGGTCGTCTGGCACCAGCCGTGGTGGGACCGCTCGCTGCGCGAAGCGGCCCGCGTCCATCCGGCGCTCGAGGCGGTGTACCGTGGGCCCCACCGCGAGGCCGTCCTCACCTCGCCGATGTGCACGGGCAACCTCTGCCACGTCGGCGAGCTGCCGGTTGCGGAGCGCACGCTCGGGAACCTGCTCTTCCTCAACCAGGAGCTGGACCCGGCGCGCTGGGACGCGGCGAGCGTCCGGCGGATGGCGGATGAGCTCAACGGATTTCAACCCGACGTCATCGAGGCGGACCCGGCGTACCTCGCCGTCCTGGCGCGCGCGTGCATCCGCTCGGACACGCCCCTGCACCAACCGGCGTGCATCTCGCTGACGTACGAGTTCCCCTCGCACCTGCACCTGCGCGAGATCCGCCGCGCCTTCCCGGGCGTGCCCGTCGTGAGTTCGTACGGGTCCACCGAGACCGGGTACGTGTTCACCGAGTGCGAGGCCGGCCTCCTCCACCAGAACACCGCCACCTGTCACGTCGACATCCAGCCGGTGCGGGATTCCCGCTCCCGCGGGCGCCTCGGCCGGATCCTGGTCACCACCCTCGGCAACCCGTGGTTCGAGCTGCTCCGGTTCGACGTCGGCGACCTCGCCCGCCTGCACGGCGGCGCCCCCTGCCGCTGTGGCCGGACGGACGGCCTCACGGTGGAGGCGATCGAGGGACGCGCCCGCGACCTGACGTTCGACACGCGCGGCATGGCCGTGACCGTCAGGCAGCTCGACGATGCCATCGCCGCGGCCGACGGCCTGCTGGCGTACCGGATCGAGCAGTCCGGCCCGCGGCGGTACGCGGTGCGCTACGTCGCCGAGGATGGGGCCGAGGAGGCCCTCGCCGCCGCGCTGCCGCCGCTGGTGCGCGACCTCTATGGCCCCGACGCCGAGGTCACGGCGCGGCGCGAGCCGACGCTCGCCCCCGAGCAGTCGGGGAAGTTCAGGCTCGCTCTGACGACGTTCGAGTGGAACGTCGAGGAGCTGTTCGCGTGACGCCGGCGCCCGACCCGCTCGCCCACACCCGCGCGGACTTCCCGCTCCTGGAGCGGACGATCGACGGCCGCCCTATCGTCTACCTCGACAGCGCTTCGACCGCACCGAAACCCCGCTGCGTCATCGACGCGATCGTCGGCATGTACAACCGCCACACCGCCAACGTCCACCGCGGCGTGCACGTCCTCTCCGAGGAGGCGACCGAGGCGTTCGAGGGCGCGCGCGCTGAGGTTGCCTCGTTTCTGAACGCCTCCCCGGGGGAGATCGTCTTCACGCGCAACTCGACCGAGGGCGTCAACCTGGTCGCCCACGGCCTCGGGTTCGCGCCCGGCGACGAGGTCGTGCTGACGGCGCTCGAGCACCACTCCAACTTCCTCCCCTGGCGGATGGCGGCGCGCGCGGTCCCGGTCGGTCTGGACGACGACGGGATGCCGCCATACGACGAGGTCGAGCGCCTGTTCTCGCCGCGCACGCGCCTGCTGGCGCTGGCGCAGGTCTCCAACACGACCGGCGTCGTCGCGCCGGTGGAGCAGTGGATCGCGGCCGCCCACGCCCGCGGCCTCCCGGTGCTGGTGGACGCCGCGCAGAGCGCGAGCCACCTGCCGATCGACGTGCGCGCGCTCGACTGCGACTTCCTCGTCCTCTCCGGCCACAAGGTCCTGGGGCCGTCGGGGATCGGGGTGCTCTACGGCAAGCGCGAGCGGCTCGCGCAGCTCGCGCTGTATCAGACCGGCGGCGGCATGGTGCGCCACCACGGCGACGACGGCTTTGAGCCGCACGACGTGCCGCAACGCTTCGAGGCCGGCACGCCCAACATCGAGGGGGCGGTGGGCCTGGGTGCGGCGCTTTCTTACCTGCGCGGGCTCGACATGGACGCGGTGCGCGCCCACTCCCTCGCGCTCGGCCGCCGTCTGGTCGAAGGGCTGCAGGGGATCCCCGGCGTCCGGATCATCGCCGGCTCGGCGCCGCTCGAGCGCCGCATCGGCCTCGCCACGTTCACACTCGAGGCGGCCGGCCTGAGTCAGGAGTCGCTCGCCCGGGTGCTGTGCGACCGCTACCAGATCATCGCGAGCGGCGGCTACCACTGCGCCCACATCCTGCACGACCGCATGAAGCTCGCGGGGACGGTGCGGGTCTCCACGCACGTCTTCAACACGCACGCCGAGATCGACTTCGCCCTGGCCGCGTTGCGGGAGATCGCGGCGTGGTGAGGGGGACGCTTCGGTGAGCGGCCGGCCGCGGCCCATCCACCTGCTCGCCGGATCGCCGCACGGGCGCTCGCGGGGTGCCGACCCGGTCCTGGTGGCAGCGCTCGCCGAGACCGGCCGGCCGCGCCCCTCGGTTGCCTACATCGGAGCGGCGAGCGACGACGACCGCGACTTCCTCCGTTTCGTCACGACGTACCTGCAGCGGGCCGGAGCGGGGGAGGTGCGCCTGGCAGCGCTCGCCTCGGCGCGCGCCAACCTCGCCGAGGCCCGGGCCGTGATCGAACGTTCGGACCTGGTATTCGTGAGCGGCGGCGACGTCGAGGCCGGCATGGCGCACCTCGAACGCCACGAGCTGATCCCGCTGTTGCGGACGCTTCACGGCGCCGGCACGCCGTTCGTCGGCCTCTCGGCGGGCAGCATCATGCTGGCGCGCTGTTGGGTGCGCTGGTCGGACCCCGACGACGACGCCACGGCCGCGATATTCCCCTGCCTCGGCATCGCCCCTATCCTCTGCGACTGCCACGCCGAGTCGGACGACTGGGAGGAGCTGCGGGCGCTGCTCGAGCTGACACGCGAAGGGATCGGCTACGGGATCCCGGCCGGCGGCGCGCTGCGCGTCGCCGCCGGCGGCGCCGTGGCAGCACTCGGCAAAGCGGCATACTGCCTCGAGCGACGGGCTGGGCGGATCGAGAGGGTCGCGGACCTCACCCCTGCGTGAGGCCTCTCGGTTTGCCCCTCCGGTGAAGCGGCGTTCGGGCCTTGCTCGCCCCCGCTAGCTGCGGCCCGAAGCTCCTGCGGCCGCGGCGCCTCGCCGCCGGGTCCCTCGCTGTCCCCTTCGCTGCGCTCAGGGTCAGCGTCTCCCGGCGGCGATGCGCGCGCTGGGGCCCCGCGGCCTCCGGAGCAATAGCCGCTTCACCCGAGGGGCGGAAGGTGGACCCCCCGCCCCCAGGTCGGAGGTCGTGCTGCTGTCAAGGCCGAGAGCCCTGCCGGTGACGGACCTCAACCTCAGGGCTTCCGGCCTGGGCGTGGGGGTGTCGTCGATCCGCCGGTACCGCGGGTGGCTATCCGGTCACCCGCGGGACCGGCAAGCAAGAGGCCTCCACGCAGTGGAAGGAGCACCGTCGATGTGAAGGCGGTTCCGGCCGCGTGGGCCGGTCGAATGCGGGAAGGAGCGGTGGGGATTGGCTCCGCAGGAGGGGCTCGAACCCCCAACCCTCCGGTTAACAGCCGGATGCTCTACCATTGAGCTACTGCGGAGCACGTACGCCGCCCCTGAAAACTGGGCCATTCCTTCTACACTGTGAGCTTCCTCCTGTCAATCCGCGGTGCCGGTCGCGAGCAACGTCCAGGCGAGGCGCACGGTGGGCGCCGCCGCCCACACCGCCCGTAACGCCGCCTCGTCCGGGAAGCGGGTGGCCGGGAGCAGGCGCCCCTCGGTGGTGACATCGAGGCGCCGGCCGACCAGCGGCCACGGGCGCAGGCGGTAGGTGCGCTCCGCCACCTGTTTGAGGCTCAGAGGCGCGATGCCGTCGCGGCGCGGTAGGTCCGCGAGCACCGTCGTTCCTTGCGTCCCGCGGGCGAGGTGCACGGCGAGGGCGTCGGCCAGGCGGACCACGGCGCGGTTGACCACGTCGGTGTCCGACCCGAAGGCAGCCTGGTAGCGCGGGTCGGTCGCGAGTTCGTCCCGCAACCGGGCGCGCAGCGCCTGCTGCGCGGCGACGAATTCGGGATGGCGGCGGTGCATGCCGAACTCGGCGAGGCTCGCGACGTGGTGCGAGACCAGGTACGCCACGTAGCGGCCGCGCACCCCGGCGCGCTCGACCGCGGAGGTCCAGACGGTCTCGTGTTCCTCCTCGGGGAGGGTGTCGAACGCCACGGGGCGGCCGTCGGGGTCCAGGCGCGGCTGCTCGCGTCCATCCCACCCGGCGTCGTGGAGGAGCACGGCGGCGAGGGTCTCGGCCCGGGGTGACGGGCGCGGCGTCAGCCGGTTCCCCCAGTGCTCGGCGATCTGGAACGCGAGGAAGGCGTGGGCGGACTGCGCGATCGCCACGCAACCGTCGGCCATGGGGTGGAGGATCATCGCCGCCAGTGTAGCCAATTCGCCGCCGGACGCGCGCCGGTCAACGCGCACGACGGCCCGCTCGCGGCAGGACGCCGCTGGGGACCGAGGGGACGCGGTTGGTGAGCGCCGCGGCCGCCGGCAGAAAGTCGGGGACGGCGCCGGCGGCGAGCACGAACGCGAGGTCCGCCACGTTGGTACCCGTGGGGCCGGTGACGATGGCCTCGGGCAGTCCGTCGAAGAACCCCCAGGCGTCGTTGTCCGCGAGCGCCGCCGCGGCGTCGCGGCCGCGCGCCGCGGCCCGACCGAGCGTGCCGCCGTCCACGACCGCACCCGCCGCGGGCGAGCTGCCGTCCACGCCGTCGCTGCCGGCGGCGAGCAGGCAGCGTTCGGGGACGTCCGCGAGGCCGCACGCGGCCGCGAGCGCGAGTTCGAGGTTGCGGCCGCCGCAGCCGCGGCCGCGCACCCGGACGGTCGTCTCGCCGGCGAGCAGCAGCGCCATCCCCTCACCGGGCGCGAGGCTCGCAGCCAGCGCCGCAAGCGCGGTGCCGACGCTGCGCGCCTCGCCGCGCAGCCCGCGCGTCAACTCCAACGTGCGCAGGCCGGCGGCCTGGGCGGTCTCGGCGGCGGCGGCGAGGGCGTCGGCGCTCGAGCCCAGCAGGCGCGTGGCCGCGCGCTCGAGCCGGGGGTCGCCGGGTTTCGGCGACTCGGGGCGCCCGCCGCGGGCTCCCTCGGCGAAGATGCGGGAGGCGCGGGGGAACGCCGCCGCCACGCCGGCGCGCTCGAGCGCCGCGAGGGCGTCGGCGAACGTAGTGGGGTCGCCGGACGTGGGCGCGGAGGCCACAACCGCGAGGTCGTCGCCGGGTACGTCGGAGAGGACCAGCGCCAGAAGCGGCGCAGGTGTGGTTGCGGCGAGACGGCCGCCGGTGGCGGCGAACAGGTGCGTGCGCACGGCGTTGAGCTGGGCGATCGGCGTCCCGGCCGCCAGCAGTGCGCCGGTGAGCGCCGCCGCCTCGTCAAGGTCCACGCCCGGCAGCGGCTCGGCGAGCAGCGCCGAGCTTCCCCCCGAGATGAGCACGACCACGCCGTCTTCGGGGGCCGCGTCCGCCAGAGCCGCAAGCAACTCGCTCGTGGCGTCGGCGCCGCGGGCGTCCGGCACCGGGTGGGCGGCGAAGCGGGTGACGCCCGCGACCGACGCCGGCGTCGGCACACCGTCGGGGGCGAGGACGAGCACCGAGTCCGGCGCGCGCCGGCTGCGGCGCAGGAACGCGGCCGCGAGCCCGGGCCCGGCCTTGCCGAGCGCGACGAGGTGCAACTTCCCGGGCGGATAGAGGATGCACCCGCCGAACTCGATGCCGCCGGTCGTGAAGCCGATCCGGCGCACGAGCGCGTCGGGCGCGACCGCCGCCACGGCGGCGGCGAACATCGAGCGGGCGAGACGGGCGAGCGGCGTCACCGAGGACGATTGGCCGGAACGTTCAGGAACGCGCGCATCTGCCCCTCGAGGGTCTTGCGCGCCTCCGGATCCACGAGGTTCAACCGGTATTCGTTGATCAGCATGACCTGGGTGCGCAGCCACTCCTGCCAGCACGCCGGGCAGACGTTCTGCTGGATCTGGGCCCCCAGGGCGGTGGGCATCGGCGGCTGCGCCATCGCTTCACCGGCGCGGCCGCAGCGTGAGCAGGTGATGGGCATGGATCCTCCCCGTTGTGCCGTCACGCGTAGAATAGCGCGTCGGAACGACGCTGGAGGCAACCTCGGGTGCAACAGGACGATTCCCCACAGGCGGTGCTCTTCGACGTGGGTGGCACGCTCATCGAATGCCGGCCGGGCGCCGCCCAGGTGTACGCCGATGTGCTCTCCCGCTGGGGGCCGCCGGTCACCGCGGCGGAGATCGCGCCGGCGTTTGCCGAGGTATGGTCGGAGCTCACGCAGGTGCACCCGCGCGGGCTGGACCGTTACCACCAGGTCAAGGGGAGCGAGTGGGAGTGGTGGGGCGAGTTCCTGCGCCGGGTGCTCGCGCGCCTCGACCATGCTGCGCCGTGGGAACCCGTGCTCGCCGAGCTGATGGAGGCGTTTTCCGAGCCGGCCCTCTGGCACGTCTTCCCCGAGGTGCCCGAGGTGCTCGACCGTCTCGCCGCACGCGGCCTCCGTCTCGCGGCCGTCTCCAACTGGGACTCCCGCTTGCCGGCGCTGCTCGAGCGGCTCGGGCTCGCGGGGTTCTTCAGCGCGGTGCTCGTCTCCTCGCTCGAGCGGGTGGAGAAGCCGGGGCCGGAGATCTTCCGCCGCGCCGCCGAACGGCTCGGGGTCGCGGCCGGACGGTGCGTGCACGTCGGCGACTCGCCGCTCGACGATGTCCGGGGCGCCGAGAGCGCCGGCATGCGCGCGGTGCTCGTGGACCGTGCCGGAACGTTCACGGACGGCTACGTCCGCATCCGTGACCTGCGGGGGTTGTATGAGCTCATCGGCTGAGACGACGCCTCTGGTCGCGGTCGTGATGGCGGGCGGCGCCGGTACGCGCTTCTGGCCGCTGTCGCGTTGCTGCCGCCCCAAGCAACTCCTCCCGTTCGCGGGGGGCCGGTCGCTGCTCGCGGCTGCGGTCGAGCGGCTGTCGCCGCTCGTGCCGGCTTCGCGCACCCTGGTCGTGACGTCGTCCCTGCTCGTGGATGCGGTGCGGGACGATCTGGCCGGGCTGCCCGCCGAGAACGTCCTCGCGGAGCCGGCCGGGCGCGACACCGCGGCGTGCGTCGGCTGGGTTGCGTGGCGGCTCGCCCGCACCTCGCCCGGCGCCGTCATGGTTGTGGTGCCCGCCGACCACGTGATCCCCGACGGCGCGACGCTGCGCGCCGCGCTCGCCGCGGCGGCCGCGACCGCGGTTGAGCGGGGCGGACTCGTGACCCTGGGGTTGCGCGTCACCAGGCCCGAGACCGGGTTCGGCTACCTCGAGCTGGGGGACGGCGTGGGCGCCGCCGCCGGCCACGAGGTCTACGCGGTGCGGCGGTTCGTGGAGAAGCCGGAGCGCGCCCGCGCCGAGGCGTTCCTGGCGGCCGGAAACTTCCGCTGGAACTCGGGGATGTTCGCCTGGACCGTGGCGGCGATCGAGGGCGCGATCCGAGCCCACCTCCCGGCGCTGGCGGCGGGCCTCGATGCCATGATGGCGGCCGCCGACGACGTGGGCGAGGCCGAAGCGCTCGCCCGCTTTTACCCGCAGCTGCCTCGGGTCTCGGTGGACTTCGGCGTGATGGAAAAGGCGTCGCCGGTATGGGCCGTGGCGGTGGACTTCGAGTGGTCCGACGTGGGGTCGTGGTTGGGCCTCGCGGAGTTGCTGCCGGCGTCGCCGGCGGGCGTGACGATGGGGGACGTGGTGGCGCTGGGTAGCGAGCGCTGCGTGCTGGTCTCGGACGGCCCGCTGGTGGCGGCGCTGGGGGTGCAGGACCTGGTGGTGGTCGCCACCCGCGACGCGGTGCTGGTGGTGCCGAAGGACCAGGTGCAACGCGTCAAGGAACTCGTCGCGAGGTTGCGCGAGGAGGGGCGCGACGAGCTGCTCTAGGCGGGGCAGCCTGCCGGTGCGCCTCAGGTTGACGGCCGCAGGCGATCTCTCTACCCTCAAATCACGCCCTTCTGCGCGGAAGTTTCGGCTCGTGGACGAGGCGGCGGGAGGAATCCGATGATGCGGCGTGCCGCCGTGCTGGCGGTCCTGGTGGCCGCTGGCGGGTGCAACCCACCCCTCCGGATCGGGGTCGTGATCCCCGAAACCGGGGAGGCTGCCGTCTACGGCGCCTCCGTCAAGAGCGGGGTGAAGCTCGCGTTCGACGAGGCGCAGGCCAGGCGCACGGCGCCTCAGGGGCTGGAGGTGCTCTATCGCGACTCCGGGTCCGACCCGACGCGCGCGACCAGTGCGACCGAGGCGCTGTTCGAGAGCGGCGCCGTGCTCATCATCGGCGGTGTCACCTCGGCGGAGGCCAAGGTCATGATCCCGGTGGCGGACCGGGCCCGGCGCGTGCTGCTCTCACCCTCTGCGTCCGCCCCGAACCTCAGCGGTCGTTCGCCGTTCTTCTTCCGCGTCTACCCCTCGGATGAGCTCGAAGGCGTCAAGGCGGCGGACTTCCTCGCGGTGACGCGCAGCGTCCGCACGGTGCTGGTGCTGCAGGAGGACAACGACTACACCCGGGGGCTGCTCCCGGTGTTCGTGGGCGAGTTCACGAGTCGCGGCGGCCGGATCACGGGCTCGATCCGCCTCGACGAGTCGAGCTGGCACGCCCAGGTGCGCGAGGCGGTCGACCGGCATGCGCCGGACGGCGTGTACGTGTGCGGCTACGGGGAGGCGATCCTGGCCGGGGTGCGGCTGCTGCGCAGCCTCGGGTACCGCGGCACGATCTGCACGACCTCGGCGTTCTCAGCCGCGTCGCTGCTGGCGCGCGCGGCGTCGCTCGCGGAGGGCGTGTTCTTCCCGCTCGCGGGCGTCGACGTGACCTCGCAGCGCGAGCCGGTGCGGTCGTTCGTGCGCGACTACCTGGCGACCTATAACCTCATGCCCGACATCTACGCCGCGCACGGCTACGACGCCGCGCTGGCGGCGCTGGCCGCGCTCAAGGGGCCGGCGAAGCCGACGGGCCGCGAGGTCGCACGCCGCCTGCACGCGCTCTCCGGACTCGCCGGCGTGACCGGCGCGATCGCCTTCGACCCGCGGGCGTGGTCGCCTCCCTCTACCGCCACCGCGGCCTCGTGGGCGTGCTCGTCGCGCGCGACCTCAAGGCCCGCTATCGCGGGACGTTCCTCGGCTATCTGTGGTCGCTGCTCAACCCGCTGCTCCTGCTCGCCGTGTATGCCGCGGTGTTCACGTGGGTGATCCCGGCGCGGGCAACGAGCAACGTGCCATACCCGATCTTCCTGTTCGCGGGGCTGCTCCCCTGGCTGTTCGGATCGGGGGCGCTCCTCGATTCCGCGATCGTCCTGGCGGACAACGGTCCGCTGCTGCGGAAGGTCGTATGTCCACCGGAGGTGTTCCCGGCGGTGACGGTCATCTCGCACCTCGTGCACCACCTGCTGGCGTTGCCCGTGCTGCTCGCGGCGACCGCCGTCGCCGCCGGCATGGGCCTGGTGCGCTTTCCCTGGACCGTCGTGCTGCTGCCGTTCGCCCTGTTCCTCTGGGTCCTGGCCGTGGGTGGCCTCTCCCTCGCGGTGGCGGCGCTCGCCGTCCACTTCCGCGACCTCAAGGACCTGCTCCACAACGTGCTGAACCTCGCCTTCTTCGCGACCCCGATCATCTACACCCTGGACAAGATCCCGGTGCGGCTGCTGCGGCGGTTGATCGAGGCGAACCCGGTGACGCCGCTGATCGAGGTCTACCGCGACGTGGTGCTCCTCGGTGTGGTCCCCTCCCTGCTCCTGTGGGCGTGGGCGGCCGCGGTGGCGCTCGTCTTCTGGCTGGCCGGCGCCTGGGTCTTCTCGCGCCTGCGCGAGACGATCGCGGAGACGGTGTGAGCGAGCGCCCGGCCGTGCGGCTCGCCGCGGTCGCCAAGCGCTACCCGATGCACACGCCGCGGGGGCGGCTGCACTCGCTCAAGGGGGCGCTGCTGCACGGCGAGCTGTGGCGGGCGCGGCAGGTGGGGCAGGGGTTCCTGGCGTTGCAGGGGGTGGACCTCGAGATCGGGCACGGCGAGACGTTCGCTGTGATCGGACCGAACGGCTCGGGGAAGTCCACGCTGCTCAAGCTGGTGGCCGGCATCCTGCGGCCCACCACGGGCGCGGTCGAGGTGGATGGCCGCGTCACGGCCCTGATCGAACTCGGCGCCGGGTTCCACCCCGAGATCTCTGGGCGCGACAACGCGATCATCAACGGGATGATGCTCGGCCTGTCGCGCGCCGAGGTGCTGCACCGCCTGCCGGAGATCGTCGAGTTCTCCGGGATCGGCCCGTTCCTCGACGAGCCGGTGAAGACCTACTCCTCGGGGATGTACGTCCGGCTCGGCTTCGCGGTCGCGGTGGCCGTCGAGCCGGACGTGCTGGTCGTGGACGAGATCCTCGCGGTGGGGGACGAGGCGTTTGCGCACCGCTGTCTCGACCGCATCGCCAGGCTGCAGCGGCGCGGCACCGCGATCCTGCTGGTGAGCCACGACCTCGGGCTCGTCGAGCAGCTCGCGCAGCGCGCCCTGTACCTGCGCGGCGGCGCACCGGTGATGACCGCGCCGGCCGGGGTCGCCGTGGCCCGCTACCGGTCCGACGTCGCCGGCGAGGAGGCGGGCGCCGGCGAACCGGCCGGCAGCGCGCGGCGCTGGGGGAACGGCGCGGTGACCCTCGATGCGGTCGAGCTGGTGGACGGCGCCGGCCGCCCGCTGCGCCTGTTGGCGAGCGGCGAGAGTGCCGCGGTCCGCATCGCCTACACCGTGCGCGTGCCGCAGGAGGACTTCGTGTTCGGGGTGGCGATCAACCGCGAGGACGGCAGCCACGTCTTCGGCAGCAACACC
>NCBR01000318.1 GCA_002279285.1 Acidobacteria bacterium 37-71-11 | reverse complement strand
GTCCGCCGGCGCCAGGTGGACGAGTGGGACACCGGCTGGGTGCCGACGTTGACGACCACACGCGGCGACTGGACCCTCACACTCAAGGGGGAGCTGCGGCTCCACCGCGGCCACCACGTCGGCGAGGTGACGTGGGCGCAGTTCTACCCCGCGGACGTGCCCCCCGACCACCGCTACTACGACTACCAGGTCGGCAAGCGCAGCGCCTCGCTCGCGGCCGACGTCTCGTGGAAGGCGAGCGAGCGCCTGACCTTGAGCGGCGGCCTCGAGGGCGCGCAGCAGCGCTACGAGCTGTCGCACGACCTGCTCAAGGGGGTGGCGTTCACCGACGCCTTCGACTTCCTCATGCCGCGCGCCGGGGCCGTGTACCGACTCGGCAAGGGCGCCGACGCGTACGTCAACGTGGCGCGCGGCATGCACGAGCCCGCGTTCCGGACGATCTACGACCCCGAGGACTTCTACGGCGAGCGGGTCGGACTCCGCCCCGAGGACGTCTGGGACTGGGAGACCGGCGTCTCCCTCCGGCGCGAGCACTGGCGGGCGCGCGCCAACGCCTTCCTCATGAACTTCAGCAACGAGATCGTCTACGCCGGCCGCCTCGACTCCTCCGGCGTGCCGGTGTACGGCAACGGCGCCCGCTCGCGCCACCAGGGAATCGAAATCGACGCCAGTGCCGACCCGCTCCCCACCCTCGGCTTCGACGGAACCCTCACCCTGTCGCACAACACGTTCGTCGCCTACCACGACTACAACGGCGACGGCAGCGTCAACATCTACGACGGCAACGTCCTCGGCGGTTACCCCGACGTCCTCGCCTCGCTCACCGCCCGCCTCCGCCTCGGGGCCGCGCAACTCGCTCTCGCCGGGCGGTACGTCGGCCGCTTCTACCTCGACAACACCCAGGACAACCGCCGCGACCCGCAGCTGCGGCAGGCGCCGGGCTACGTGCCGCTCGTCAACCCCTCGTTCACCGTGCTCGACGCCTCGCTTCGAACGCCCCTGCCAAAGGCACTCGTGCGCGCGCTGGGCTGCAAGCGCCTCGCCCTCGACGTTCGCCTCAACAACCTGCTCAACCGCTTCTACACGGCGTTCGGCTACATCGGCGACGACGGCGCCCCGCTGTTCATCCCCGCCGCCACTCGCAACGCCTACGTCGGTCTCACGCTGGGGCTTTAGGACGCCCGGCGTCAGGGCGAGGTCCAGAGGACTAGCTCGCCGGCGAGCGCGGCGGCGAGCGGCGCCGCCAGCGTCAGCAGCTCGGCGGCAGGGAGCGGCGGCAGGTGCGCGAGCACGAGCCGATCGCAGCGCAACCCCGGCGCGAGCTCGACCCAGTCGAGGATGTGGGCGTGGCGCGCGAGGCGGGCCGCGATCCGGCGGTTCCTCTCGACGAACGTGCACTCGACCACCGCCACGCCCGCATCGAGCAGCCCCGGGTCGGCGGCGAACGGCGCGACGGTGCCGTCGCCGGTGTACACCAGACAGGGACGCCGCTCGCCCGGGCGGCGCAGCGTCCAGCCTAACGACGGCACGCCGTGGTCGAGGGCAAAGGCGGCCGCCACGCCCCCGGGAACGGCCACCGTGTCGCCCGGCTCCACACCCAGGATCGTGTCCTCGAGACGCAGCCGCTTGCGCACCGCTTCCATCCCGGGCATGACCGCGAGCGCGGCGAGCAGCGGCTCGGCCACGGCGCGCGGCGCCGCGACCCGCGGCGGGGCACCGGCATGGAAGCGGGCCCGCACGTTGAGGTAGGCGAGGATCCCGGCGAGGTGATCGAGGTGACCGTGGGAGAGCAGCACCACGGGCTGCGCCGCGAGCCGCGGTGTGAGCCGGCCGACGTCGAGGGCGACGCCGAGCTCGGGCACCGCGAACCCGGTCGCGCGCGCCGCCACCGAGGTGCCGGCGAGCGTGAGGCCGCCGAGCTGCATCTCCAGCTCGACCGGGGCGCCGGATCCCACCGGGCGCGGCAAGGCGGGGCTCTTCACGCGGCGATTCTAGCGGCTTGTGCGATGGCCCTCATGGCGAGGCCGTACCACGCGGCGCCGCGCGTTGCAAGGTTCGTGACGCCGGTTCGGGGGGCTGCCACAAGCTGCGTGAGATCCTTCGTCGGGCCGCCGCCGGCGGCCCTCCTCAGGATGACCGCCTCTTTCCCTGTCATCCTGAGCGAGCGCAGCGAGCGAAGGATCCCCCGGCACCGCGAGGGCCATCCAACGCAGCGCGCGAAGGATGAGCCGGAACCGTTTGCTCTCTGGTCCAACCTGGGAAAAGGTCAGGAGGTCTCGGCCGCGGGAGGGGCCTCGCCTGGCGGCTTGGCGGACTTGCGCGGGCGGCGGCGCGGCCGGCGGGACTTCTCGGCGGGTTTGGCCTCGGCCGCGGGCTCGACGTGAGCGACCTCCGCCGCCGTCTCGCCGCTGCCGGCGTCGAAGCCCGTGACGACGTAGGTCCCGGAGCGCTGATCGCGGCGCTGCTTGACGACGT
>NCBR01000317.1 GCA_002279285.1 Acidobacteria bacterium 37-71-11 | reverse complement strand
TCAGCTTGGCGTTCGTGTTCTTGTCCACCACCCAGGCTTTCCCCTTGACGCTCTTCTCCTTGCCGTCCAGGGTGAACTTGCGACAGCGGTTGAGCACGCCGATGGTGCCGTCCGGCCGCAACGTATACGTCGCAGTGACGCCGACGCAGTTCTTCTGGAAGCTCGCGGGGATGGTGGCGATCTCGTACCAGGTGCCGAGGTAGCGCTGGAGATCGACGTGGGCCACCGTCCGCAGCGGCTTTCCCGCGGCCAGAAGCGACAGGCCGAACCCACCGCAGAGCATCAGAGCCGAAACGATCAACATCGCGTTCATCGGGCGGCCTCCGACTGTTTCATCAAGCGCCTCATGGCTATTGAGTATCCGATCGAGGATAGCGCAGCCGGCGAAATGCGCAGGCCAACGCGATTGCCCGCGACCTCCTACTGGGGTTGCGGACGCCGACCTCGGGTCGCCGGCCGATGCGAGCATCGGCCGCTACAGAGACCGTCCCGGCTTGGAAGGCGACCGCAGGGCGGGCGAGGGCGCCCGCCCCCGCCCCACGGGATTGTCGATGTGGGGCGCGACCGCCGGGCGCGCGGCCGTTCCGGTGGGAGGGCAAGAAGAAGCTCGCGCGGCGCGCGAGCCCCACATACGCAAGACAAGACGTCGCTTCAATGTGGGGCGCGACCGCCGGGCGCACGGTCGTTCCGGTGGGAGGGCAAGAAGAAGCTCGCGCGGCGCGCGAGCCCCACATTCAAAATATGACAGCACCGCGGCTCGGCAAAGCGGGTCAGCGGGTCGACTGTTCCCCGGGCTTCTTGGCGCCGAGCATGTCCTGGATCATCTCCTGGACGTACGGCTTCTCCTTGAGGCTGGCGTAGACGCCGGGGAAGAGGATGACGGAGATGCGCGCGCTGGTCTTGCCGAAGTTCTTGATGACGACGGCGCAGCGCTGGTCGTGCGAGAGGCGGGTGTGGTCGATCATCGGGAAGTCGAAGAGCCCGGTCCAGAACTCGGCGTCGTCGGTGCCGTAGTCGGTCGAGCCCGGCCGCGGGGTCTTGACCTCGAGGCGGACCTGCATCCCCTTCTCGGCCGGGTCGACCTTCTTGACCACGACGGAGACGTCGCGCGTGATCCCCTCGAGCGTCAGGCGGGCGGGCTCGAGGGCGATGCCGCCGGGGGTGTTGGCCACGTCGGCGAAGTCCACCGTGCGCTCGAACGAGGGGCCGACCCCCTCGAGGATTACCATCTCCTTGCGCGTCACCTCTTTGGCGACCCGCTCCAGGTGCGCCTGCTGCTCGGCCTTGGCCGGCGAGTGGGACTTCGCGATGTCCGCCTCGAGCTGCGTGAACAGCGGCTTGAGGTTGAGCGACTCGTGGAAGTTGTACGCCAGCAGCTCGAGCTTGACGGTGCGGTCCTCGATCGAGGTGGAGCCCGGCCCGAGGAACGACTGGATGATGGACATGAACATGTCCTTGCGCAGGGCGCTGTCGGCGTCCTCGCGCTTGCTGACCAGCTCGGAGTAGAAGCGCGCCCGCGTCTCCTCGGCCTGCCGCTTCTCGAGGAACTGCGAGCCGAAGAAGCCGAGGCCGGCGACTGCCAGGGCGGCGAGCAGCCCGCCGAGCGGGTGGAGGATCACCGCCGCCTTGTCCCACCAGTCCTTCTCCGGCTTCTCTGGCTTCTCCATGGCTACTCGCTCCGCAAGGTGACCTTGCCGTCCTTCTTCTCGAGCAGGAGGTTGTAGCGGGCCGAGTCTTCGAACGAGTGGATCGCGAGCGACGGCTTCTCCGCCCCGACGGTGACCGTCAGCGTGCACTTCCCCTGCTCCTGCGCGACCAGGCGGTAGGCGCCGAACTTGTTGGTTTCGGCGTTGTACGTCTTCGCCCCGCACACGACCTCGACCTTGACCCCCGCCCCGACGGTCTTCCCCTCGTCCTTGATGGTGCCGTAGATCTCTCCCGCGAAGGCTGGAGAAACGACTGCGAACGACAACGCCGCGGCTGCGATGATCTTCATACCGACCTCCCTTGTGGAACAACGATCATTGTACTCGGGTGCGCCCGGCCAACCGGCTCGCGCCGGCCCCACAACGACACGATGGGACCCCGTTTCAATGTGTGGCGCAACTCTGGTCGCGCGGTCGCCACATCCGGCGAGATTGCTTCGTCGCCTGGCTCCGCCAGGCTCTCCTCGCAATGACCGTGACGTCGGGAATCCTCGGAATGGCGGGTCTTAACCGTGTCATTGCGAGCCACGCCAAAGGCGGGGCGAAGCAATCTCGAGGTCCTACTGGGGCGGCGGGTCATCGCTGGCGCGGTGCGCCCGCTCGCGGCAGGCTCTGGCCCTCGCTGTGCTAGGGCCTCCTCGCAATGACTAGGGAGGGCGGGGCGCACGGCGGTGGCGACCGGCCGTGGTTTCCGCTCCGCGATGGAAGCCGCGCTGCTCGGGTCCGGCTGGCGGTCTAGAGGATGCGGCGCCAGGTGGTGCTGTCGGCCGTGCCCAGGGTCGCGTCGAGCGTCACCCTGGCGGCCCAGGCTTCGCCCTTGACGGCCTCGGCCCGCTTCTTGATCCGGACCTTTTCTTCCAACGTGAGGCCCTTTGGCTTGTCCGGCGCCACCGCCGCCTTCACGTGGAGGAAGAGGCGCTTCTTGCGGCCCTGCATTTCGATGGCGTTGGCCCCGGGCGCGTCTTCGTCCCAACGGAACACCGTAAAACCCTTGCTGCGGAGCGAGGAGACCACGAACGCCTCTCCTGCTTGTCCGATCTGTCGTGCGGTTGCCATCCGGTCGTGCCCCTTTCATTCAGGAAACAAAAGTACTGCCGTTTCAGTAGTATATCACAGGGGCGATTGTTGCGCCATGGTGCGGAACCGTAACGCCGGGCGGGCGAGGACGCCCGCCCCGCGGGTGCAGGACACGCCCCTCGCGTCCGTGTGGGGTGCGACCGCCGGGCGCGCGGCCGTTCCGGTGGGAGGGCAAGAAGAAGCTCGCGCGGCGCGCGAGCCCCACACAAGCAAGACAGGACCTCGCT
>NCBR01000316.1 GCA_002279285.1 Acidobacteria bacterium 37-71-11 | reverse complement strand
CGGTGCCTCCGCGCACCTGCTGCGCCGGTTGGTACGGGAGAACATCTCGTTCAGGCTCGATCTGGCCGAGGCCGCGCTCGCCATCCGCGCCGACCGCGGCCAGCTCGATCAGGTGCTGATGAACCTCGTCGTGAACGCCGCCGACGCGATGCCGGATGGCGGCATCCTGCGGGTGGGCACCGGGCGGTCGGCCGACGGGTCGCCGTGGGTGTCGGTCTCCGACACCGGCTGTGGGATCCCCGAGGCGATCCGCGACCGGGTCTTCGAGCCGTTCTTCACCACCAAAGCCCCCGGAAAGGGCACCGGGATCGGTCTCTCGGTGGTTCGCGGCATCGTGGAGCAGCATGGGGGTGCGATCGTGCTGGAGAGCGGCGTGGGCCGGGGCACCACGGTCCGCATCACGCTCCCCGCCGCCGATACGGCGGCCGTGCCGGCCGACGGCCCTGCCTCGGGCGACAAGCCTCTCCCCCGCGGCCGCGGCGAGCGGGTGCTGATTGTCGAGGACGAACAGGGGGCGCGCGAGGGGCTCGCCGAAATCCTGACCTCCCTGGGGTACACGGTGTTCGCCGCCGCGAGCGGCGAGGACGCTCAAGCGGTGCCGGCCGAGCCCCCGTTCGACCTCCTGCTCACCGACTTGATGCTGCCCGGGATGGCCGGACCCGACTTGGCGGTCGAGATGGTCGGCCGCTGGCCGCGCCTGCGGGTGATCCTGATGTCGGGGTACACCGAGGACGAGACTCTGAAGCGCCGGATCGCCGCGGAGCTGGTCCGCTTCTTGCAAAAGCCGTTCAACATGACAACCCTGGCGCGCGAGGTTCGGGTGGCGCTCGACGAAGGCGGCGATGGCCGCTGAGCCCGGGCCGGAAAGAGGTGAGCGCCGGCGCGCGCAGGCGTACGCCGCCGCCGTGGCGGCGATCGCCGCTGTCGCGATCGTCGGCTGGCGGCTCGAGATCCCGGCGCTTATAACGGATCAGCGCGGAGTACGTGCCGATCGCGCCCAGCACCGCGGTGAGCTTCCTCGCACTCGCCGCCGCCGTGGTCGCGCTCGCGCGCTGGCCCGAGCGCCGGCGGACCGCCGCGTTCGTGTTCGGCGCGATCACGGTTGTCGTCGTGCTGGCGGCGCACGTCCTGCTGCAGGCGATCCGCGGGGTGGACCTCGGCCTCGAGCGGGCGCTGTGCGTCGCGCTCGGGGCGCCGCAGACGTTCCCCCTCGGCCGGATGTCCCCGGTGGCGGCCGCGCTCTTCCTCGTCGCCGCCGGCGCCCTGGTCGCCAGGACCGGCCGCGTCGCGCGGCGGCGGTTCGCGGCGGACGTTTCGACCGAGCTCGCGGCGCTCGTCCTCGCCGGCGGGCTGATCTTCACATTCGGCTACTGGCTGAAGGCGCCCGTGCTGTACGGCGGCACGACGATCCCGCTGGCGCTGCCGACGGCGGTGGCGTTCGTCCTCACGGGTCTCGCGCTGCTGGCGCTGGTCGGCCACCGGGTCTGGGCCGTCGGCGGCCGGCTCCCCGCGCTGCTGGTGGTGAGCCTCGGGATCCCCGTCTCATTCGCGGTGTTCGCGATCGTTGAGGCGACCGAGAAGGGGAGTGCCGCGGGGCACGTCTCCTGGCAAGGGCGCGCCGTCCTGGCGGCCGGGTTGCTGTTCACCGGACTGCTGGGCGCCTACCTTCTCGCGCTCGCGCGCCAGCGCCGCGAGAGCGAGAACGCCAACCGGGCGCTGCGGGCCGCCGAGGAGCGCCTGCGCGCGGTGCTGCAGACCGCCGGCGACGCGATCGTGACCGCCGACCGGAACGGGAAGATCGTCTTCTGGAACGCGGCCGCGATGCGGATCCTCGGCTACACGGCCGCGGAGGCCGCCGGGAAGACGGTCGCGGATCTGATGCCCGAGCGATTCCGCGACGACCACCTGCGCGGGCTCGCGCGGATGGCCGGCGGTGGGGAGGCCAGGCTCGCCGGCGTGACGCTCGAGATGCCGGGCGTGCGAAAGAGCGGGACGGAGGTCCCGCTGGAACTGTCGGTCGCCCGCTGGAACGTCGGCCCCGACGTCTTCTTCACCGCGATGATGCGCGACATCACGGAGCGCAAGCAGGCGGAGGAGCTGGAAGCCGCGGTGCTGCAGATCTCCCAGGCCGCCGGCGAGGCGACGGACCTCGGCCAGCTCCTAGGCGCGGTCCACGACGCCGTTTCCCGCCTCCTGGATGCGCGCAACTTCTACGTGGCGCTCGTCGACCCCGAGACGGAGACGGTCTTGTTTCCCTACTTCGTGGACGAGGCCGACCAGACGCCCACCCCGCGCCGGGCCGGGCGCGGGCTGACCGAGTACGTCCTTCGCACCGGCGTGTCGCAGTTCGTCGACAATGAGATGCTCGAGGACCTCCTGCAGCGCGGCGAGATCGACTCGGAAGGGGCGCCATCGATCGACTGGCTCGGCGTGCCGCTGATCGCGGCCGGACGGGCGATCGGCGCCATCGTGGTGCAGAGCTACGACAAGGGGACGCACTACAGCAAGCGCGAACTCGACATCCTCACTTTCGTCTCACGACAGGTGGCGGCGACGATTGGGCGCCGCCGCGCGCTCGACGCGCTCGCTCGCAGCGAGGCGCGATACCGTGCCGTCGTCGAGGACCAGACCGAGCTGATCGGCCGCTTCCGTCCGAACGGCGCGGTGACGTTCGCCAACGAGGCGTACGGCCGCTACTTCGGGGTGGCGCGCGGCGCGGCGCTAGGGACCAACTTCTTCGCGATTTTCCGGGACGACAACGCCACGACGCTGCGGGATGTTCTGGCCTCGCTCGGCTCGGACCGCCCGGTGGCAACGGTCCGGTTGCGCTACGTCCCGCCCGGACGCGGCGAGCGCGCCATCGCCTGGTCGTTCCGGGTGATCGACAACGAGGCCGGGCGCGCGGCGGAGATCCAGGCAGTCGGCCGCGACATCACCGATCAAGTCACGCTGGCGGCGCAGGTCCAGGAAACGCAGCGCCTCGAAGCGGTGGCGGCGCTCGCCGGCGGGGTGGCGCACGAGTTCAACAACGACCTGCAGGCGATGCTGGCGACCATGCGGCTGCTGGCGGCGCAACGGACGGACGAGGCGGCGTTCGGGGTCACCCTCGGCAAGGTCGAGGACGCGATCAAACGCAGCGCCCGCCACACGCGCCAACTCCTCGTCTTCGCGCGCCAGGACGTAGCTCGGCGCGAGGCGCTAGACCTCAACGAGTTGGTTGCATCCTCGGCGGACCTCCTCGCCAGCCTGGCGCCGGCGGCGGTCCGCCTGGAGGTCGAAGAGGTGGCCGGCGCCCTCGCGGTCGAGGGCGACCGCGGCCGGCTCGAGCAGGTGCTCGCCAACCTCGCGGTGAACGCGGTCGACGCGATGCCGGGCGGAGGGGTGCTCACGGTGCGCACCGGCCGAGACGGTGCGTTCGCCTGGCTCGAGGTCGGGGACACCGGC
>NCBR01000115.1 GCA_002279285.1 Acidobacteria bacterium 37-71-11 | reverse complement strand
CGCGGCCGTTGACCGCGAGCAGGTACTCGCCCGCCTTGACGTCGACGCCGGGTTGCGTCAGCGGCGCCTGCAGGTCGGGGTTCCAGTTCTCGCCGCTGTACACGCGGGCGAAGCGGTAGCGCCCGCCGTCGATCGTGTAATCGGCGCCCAGCAGGCCGACGCTCACCTTGTCGCTCTTCGGCTCCGCGCCGCCGCGGACGAACGTGTGCCCGACGGTCAGGTTGCCGGTCATCTCCGCGAACAGCGCGCTCAGGTCGTCGCGGCTCGCGATCCCCGCCAGGTACGGCGCGTACGCCTTCTCGGCCGCGGCCAGGTCGAGGCCGTGGAAGTGCGGGTCGTAGAAGAAGTCGCGCTCGATCCGCCAGACCTCGCGGTACATCTGCGCCCACTCGGCCTTCGGGTCGACGTACACCTTGAGGCCCTTCATCGCGAGGGCGCCGTCGCCGCCCTTGGGGGCCTTGTCGGAACCCACGATGTGCCACGCCGGGCCCGAGCGGTAGAGCACCTTCTCACCGTTGGCCGAGAGCGCGAACGCCGAGACGCCCTCGAGCAGCGGCTCCGTCTTGCGGGTCTCGAGGTCGAACCGCGACACATCCAGCTTCGGCGGGCCGGCCTCCACATCCACGAGCGGCCCTTCGACCAGGAAGAGTTTCCCCTCCTTGCCGGCCCACAAGCCGCGGTAGTTCTTGGCCGGGATCGGCAGCGCGACGATGCGCTGGTCGAGGCCGTCGAAGTCGATTGCCACCGCGGCCGCCTTCTCAGCCTTGCCGTCCTTGGCCTTGGCCTCGCCATTCTTCGCGTCGGCGTTGGCGGCCGCGTCCTCCTTCTTCCCCTTGTCGGCGCCCTTCGCCTTCTCCTCGTCGCTCTGCGGCGGGATCGGCGACGCCACGCCCTTCTTGAGCACCGCGGCGTAGACGCTGCGCGTGAGGGGGTGCCCGATGCTCGTCATGTCGAGCCATCCCGCCGTCAGGCCCACGTTGGTGCTGGCGGTGAAGTAGAGGTACTTGCCGCTGGCGTCGAACACCGGGTAGAGGGCGTCGCTCATGCCGTCGGTGACCTGGGTGGCCTTGCCGCCGGCGAGCGGGTAGACGAACACCGCGCGCAGCTGGCTCGGCAGTTGCTTGGTGTAGGCGAGCCAGCGGCTGTCCGGCGACCACCGGACGTCGAACTCGTGCGCCGGCGAGTCGAAGCGGTCGGTGTCCACCTTCACCGGCGTCGGGCGCTCGAGGTCCACGACCCAGAGGTTGAGCCGCTTGTCGCTGTACGCGATCTTCTTGCTGTCGGGCGACCACGTCGGCGCGTAGAAGAACGACGGCGGGTTGCCGAGGTCGATTTTCCGGACCTCGCCGAGGCCGTCCTGGGGACGCACGTACAGCGCGTACTCGCCCGACTCGTCGGAGAAGTAGGCGATCCGCGTGCCGTCCGGCGACCACGCCGGGTCGCGCTCCGCCGCGCCCGGGGTGTTGGTGATGTCGCGGATGTCTCCCTTCTCGGCCGGCACCGTGACGATCTCGCCGTGCGCCTCGAAGACGGCGCGCTGGCCGGTCGGCGAGATGCCGGCGGCGAGGATGTCCTTGACCGGGTCGAGCTGGAGGAAGTGCGGGCGCAGCTGCGGCATGTCGGCCGCGAGCCGCACCGGGACGGTCCGGTCCTGGCCGCTCGTCAGGTCGAGGAGGTGCAGGGAGCCGAACTGCTCGTACACGATCGCGCCCGGTCCGGCCGAGGCCGAGCCGATGTCGAGCCCGTCGTTCTTCACGACCTCCCGCACCGCCCGGGAGCCGAGGTCGTAGGCGAACAGCGACACCGGCCCGTTGCGATCGGAGAGGAAATAGACCGAGTCGCCCACCCACATCGGGTTCTTGTCGTTGGAGTTGCCCGCCTGAGGCACCTTCACGATGCTGGAGTCGGCGAGGTCGGCGATCCAGATCCGCGCCGTCTGGCCACCGCGGTACGACTTCCAGGCGGGCTGCCACTGGAAGTTGGGCTCATAGGCGAGGTGCGAGCCGTCCGGCGCGTACGAGGCCTCCTGCACCCGGGGCAGCGGCACCTCGGTGGGGAACCCCCCCGCGGCCGGCACCGTGTACAGCTGCTCGGGGTCGGCGACGCTGGCGCGCGGCGAGCGGAACGCCACCCGCGTGCCGTCCGGCGTCCAGGCGAGGGCGACGTCGGCGCCGGGGTGGTAGGTGAGCCGACGGGGCTCGCCGCCGGCGGCGGGGACGACGTAGACGTCCACGTTGCCGTCGTACTCGCCGGTGTAGGCGATCATCCCGCCGTCCGGCGAGAAGATCGGTCCGGCGAGCCGCCCGCTGCCCGCGACCAGGCGGCGCGCCTCGCCACCGTCGCGGGCAACCGTCCAGATCTCGCCGCCGTACGCGAAGGCGATCTGCGTCTTGCTCACGCTGGGCGATTGCAGCAGCAACGGCATGGGGGTTGCGGCCGCGGCGATGCCGAGGCCGAGCACCGCCGGCAGCATGGCGGCGAGTACGCGCGTGAGCGCTGTCTTCATGGCGTCTCCCTTATCCGCGAACTCCGTGAGAACGTGTCCTTTTTGCATCGCGGTCGAGGATACCACCCGCGCGCGGGCGGCCGCCCCGGCGGGTGCAACCGGCAGGGCCGGTCTCCCGGTCCGAACGTTCATGCCATGCATACGTCCAGGGGCGCATCGAGGTTCGCCACACGGCGCCGGCCCCGGGGTTGATCGGCCGTGCCGGTCCCCGGCGGCGACCCGACCGCTGCTATGATCGACGCCGCACAAAAGGACGCGGCGATCCCCGACCAACCTTCCTCCGGCGACGGCCACCCGCGCGAGACGGCCAAGCAGCCGGCACGCCGCGGCCGAATGCGGCTCGGCCTTGCGGGCTTCCTCTTCGAGCTGATCCTGCCGGCGGCGCTCGCCGGGGCCCTCCTGCTGGTGGCGGCCAGCCACCTTCCGCTCTGGGACCTGCGCACCACCGCCGGCCTGATGGTGTTCGGCGTCCTGCTCGTGGCCGCAAGCGTCTTCCTCAGTATCAAGGTGGACGGGTGGACGCTCGCCCGCCGCCGCCGGGCGGGGACGAGCCAGCTCTTCAACCGCGCCGGCCCGTGGCCGCGGCTCGTCAAGTTCATCCTCGCGGGCGTGGTGGTCCCGGTCGCGGCGCTGGTCGCCGCCAACCGGGTCGAGTTGCCCGGCCATCGCACCCCGATGGCGCTCGCGATCGAAGCCAGCGCCCCGGCGCCCGAGGTCCCCGGGGAGAGCAAGCTCGCCGCCGCCGTCCTGCGCGCCTCCGACCCGGCCGCCAAGATCGAAGGGATCCTGGCGCTGCAGGCGGCCGCCACGCCCGCGGCGCTCGACGAGTTGCTCCGCATCGCGGACGCCGACCCGGCGGCGTTGACCGGCGGCCCCGTCTCCCTGGCCCTGGCCAAAGCGCTGGCGTCGTTCGGCGCGCAAGCGGCGCCGAAGCTGCTGCAGCGCCTCGCCGAGATCGGGCCTGCCGCCCGCAAGGCCGCGGCCGGACCCGGCGGCAGCCCGTTCGAGCGCTACCTGTCGCCCGGGTTCGAGGCGGCGAAGCGCGAGATCGGAGCGCGGCACCTCGACCAGGCGGCGCAGGCCGCGATCCTCGCGCGGCTCCAGGCGAGCGAGGACGCAGCCGAGTCGGCGCTGCGGACAGCCGAGCCCGGCGGCGTGGCCTCCGGGGAGGGTTCCGGCCTGCCGGCGCTCGTCATGCAGGCGCTCCTCGCGATGAACGTCAAACAGGACGCGGCTGTGCTCGCGTTCGCCCGCGCGACCGCCGCGGATGCCGCCTGGTCCGACGGCGTGCGCGGCGAGGCGCTGCTGCTCGTCGCCAAGCTCGGCGGCAAGGACGACCTGCCGGGGCTTTTCGCCTACCTCGACAGCCCGAGCGCGCTGCTGCGGGCGCGGGCGATGCAGGCGATCGCCGAGCTCGAGGCGAAGCTCGCCCCGGCCGGCGGCGCCGGCTGAACCCGGGTGCAACGGAGGACTCGACCGATGGGCGGATTGCGAGAGATGTTCGGGCCGAACCGGGAGCAGGTGTGGCGGCAGCTCGCCCAGGAGATCGGCGCGACGTATGACGATGGTGGTTTCTGGCACGGCGACAAGATCGAGGCGAAGGTCAAGGCGTGGACCGTCACTCTCGACACCTACACCGTGTCCACCGGCAAGAGCTCGGCGACGTTCACGAGGATGCGGGCGCCGTACGTGAACCCGGACGGCTTCCGCTTCAAGATCTACCGCAAGGGGCTTTTTTCCGCGCTGGCGAAGAAGCTCGGGATGCAGGACATCGAGGTGGGCGAGCGGGAGTTCGACGACGCCTTCATCGTCCAGGGCAACGAGGAGGCCAAGGTCCTCTCGCTGCTCGCGGCCCCCAAGCTCCGCCAGATGATGCTGGCCATGCCCGAGTTCTACCTCGAAGTGAAGGATAGCGAAGGCGTCTTCGGGCCGAAGTTCCCAAAGGACGTGGACGAACTCTACTTCCAGGTGGGCGGCGTGATCCGCGACCTGGCGGTGCTCAAGGGTCTGTTTGGCCTCTTCGCCGAGGTCCTCAACACCCTCTGCCACATCGGCTCGGCCTACGAGAACGACCCACAGCTCACCCTGTGACGTGAATCCGATGGCGGGAGAGGACAACGCTCCCCTTGGCCCGTCGGCCGATGCGAGCGTCGGCCGCTACTTTTCGATGGGGTGGCGCACGATCGTGCGCAGCTTCTCGGGGTTGGCCTGGCGCGGGTCCCCAAGAAGGTAGATTTCGTGGTGCTTGCCCCGGTAGCGGTAGCCGTTCTCGGCCGCGAACGTTTTCATCCGCGCCACCGTCTGCGGCTCCTCGTGGTACCCGCCGACGTGCATCGTCTGGATCGCGAGGCCTTCATGGACCGGGCCGAAGCGCATCTTCGTCACGGCCTGGTGGCCCGGCTTCTCTTTCAGCCCCTCGAGGGCCCGGCCGAACATCGTTTCGGTGATGTGTTTCGGCTGCATGACCATCAGCGTCCAGCGCCAGCGCGACGTCAGCTGAAAGGCGAAGTCGCCCGCATCGACCCACCACAACCCCTCGAGCGGCATGACGACGTAATCGATCGGGTTTCGGGTGCGTTGTTTGGACGCGACCTTCAGTGCGAGCGATACCTCGAGCAGCCCGGCCATCGCCTTCTGGAACGCAGCCGACGTCGCCGGCCGCTCGTTCGGTTCCATATAGCCGTCGACCATCACAAAGTTGAACTTCGGCACATTGACCACTTCGATCTTCCGCGCGGAAGGCGAAAAGAGTTGCTTGAACTCCTTCTTGAGATCGACTTTCGTGACCATGGCATCCTCCTCGGTTCGCGGCCCGATGTCCCGAGACTGGCGGCGGTTCTGGTCGGTTGTCCGACACCATGGTACAGCGGATCCGTCTGAGGGGGTAGCGGATCGCCAGGACCGTCCCCGGCGCCGACCCGGTCTGTCACCTCAACCGCGGCGCATCGACCGATGCGAGCGTCGGTCGCTACATGCCCGTCTTCTCGAGTGCGGCCGTCGCCCGGTCGATGACCGCCGCCACGTCTGCGAGTACCTTTGCGGTGCGCACGATCCCCTCGTCGGCCTCCTGCCACCTCCTGAGCTCGATCGCCTCGCGCACCATCGGCACCGTCTTGACGCCGTAGCCGGTGTACATGCCGGGCGCGTACAGCAGGTTCTCGAACCACGGACGGTCTGGAAGACCCGCCGGGTCGAGCATCGCGCGCTCGACGCCCATGAGCGTCGCGTTCACGGTCTGGACGCTCTCGTCAGCAAGGCCAGCGCCGCCGTTCGCCCGTGCCTTCGCGACCGCCTTGTCGTAGCGCTCGGCGCTGTGCGCCAGCGCCTCGGCGGCGTTCTCGAGCGGCGCGAAGTTGAGGTGCGGCGGGACCGCCTCGGCCGGCGGCGGCAGCAACGGCGCGCGCGGGTCGACCGTCGCCGCGAAGACGCCCTCCTCGAGCTCGAGGTTGCGCTCGCGTGCCTCGGCCCGTTCCTTCTGCAGCAGCTTCTTCAACTGTCCGAGGTAGAGGTCGACGGTGTCGGCGAGGTTGGTGAACCGGTACGGGAGGAGATCCGCGTCGGCCAGGCGTATGACCGCGGTGCCCGTCGTCTGCGCGAGCGCGCGGCCGTAGACGAACGTGGTATCGCCGAAGTGGGTGTACGAGTAGAAGTCGTCGTAGACCGAGTGGTAGATGCCGCCCTCGTCCTCGCCGCCGAACCCGAGCGAGATGCACGGGATCCCGAGGTGGTCGAGGAACACCGTGTAGTCGGAGCCGAAGCCCAGGGCGCCGATGCGCAGGTCGGGGCGTTTCCGGATCTCTTTGCGCTCCTCGGCCGTCTTGGCGTCCTCGATGCGGTGGAGCCGAAGCCGCTTCCACACCGACACGCCCGACTCGGGGTCGGTGATGTCGCGGGCGACGTCGTTGTAGAACGCCTCGAGCGTGTGCGAGCCACCCATCGAGAGGTAACCGCGGCCGTTCGAGTCGGAGTTGAGGTAGGCGACGGCGTGCTGTGACAGTTCGGCGGCGTGCGTCTCGGCCCACTCGGTTGAGCCGAGGAGGCCGGGCTCCTCACCGTCCCAGGCGCAGTAGACGATCGTGCGCTTCGGCCGCCAACCCTGCTTGAGCAGCTCACCGTACGCGCGCGCCTCCTCGAGCAGCGCGGCCTGGCCGGAGACGGGGTCCTCGGCGCCGTTGACCCAGGCGTCGTGGTGGTTGCCGCGGATCACCCACTCGTCGGGGAAGGTCGAGCCCGGAATCGTCGCGATGACGTCGTAGACCGGCTTGATGTCCCAGTTCGACTTCACCACGAGGTGGACCTCCGCCGCGCCTGGGCCGACATGGTAGGTGATGGGGAGGGCACCCCGCCACGCCTCGGGCGCCGTCGGGCCGCCGAGCGCCGCGAGCAGCGGCTTGGCGTCGCCGTACGAGATCGGCAGCACGGGGATCTTCGTGATCACCGTGACGTCCTTCAACGCGAGGCGCTTGGCGTCCTTGGTGGCGCCCACGCCGGGCGTCAGCGGGTCGCCGACGTAGTAGGTGTCCATGACGCTGCCCCGCTGCACGCCCTCGTCCGGGCGGAAAGGACCGGCGGGGAACGTCGCGCCCTCGAAGTAGCCGTCGTCGCGGGGGTCGGAGTAGATCAGGCACCCCACCGCCCCGTGCTCGGCGGCGACCTTGGGCTTGATGCCGCGCCAGGAGTGACCGTAGCGGGCGATCACCACCGCGCCCTTGACCGAAACTCCCAGGCGCTGCAGGCGGTCGTAGTCATCGGGCACGCCGTAGTTGACGTAGACGAGCGGTCCCGTCACGTCGCCGTCGGCCGAGTAGGCGTTGTAGGTCGGAAGCTGTTCCTTCGTCTGCCCGGAGGTTGGGTCCACTGCGACGGCCGGCTCCTGCAGCGCCGCGACGAACCTCGTCGGCGCGATCATCTCCAACCGGCGTTCCTTCGGCGTCGGGAACAGCACGTCGAACGTCTCGATCTTGGCCTCGAGCCCCCACGCCTTGAACTGCGACAGGATCCACTCCGCGTTGTCCTTGTCGTACGCCGACCCGACGGCGTGCGGCCGCGCCGAGAGCCGCTTTACGTACGCGCGCAGGTTCGCCGGATCCGGGATCG
>NCBR01000315.1 GCA_002279285.1 Acidobacteria bacterium 37-71-11 | reverse complement strand
CCGGTCGCGGGCACAGGAGCATGCGGGCTCGGGCGCGGGGGCGCCCGGGCCCGCATCCGGCCACCCGCGGGACCGGCAAGCAAGAGTCCACGCAGTGGACGAAGATAATCGCCGCGATGGCGGTGGCGAGCCGCGATGGGCGACTCACCGCATCGTCGCGAGCTTCAGCCTATCGGACCGCGGCGAGGCGATCCACCACGGGGCCTGAGCGCGAGCCCGGCGCCGGAAGCGACGAGGGCCAGGCCGACGCGCCCGAACAGGCCGGGGAGAGCCGCGAGGGGGAGGCCGACGACGGCCTGGACGTTGCCCTCGACCCGCTCCACCAGCAGCGCGCCCTTGCCTTGCACCGCGTACGCGCCGGCCTTGTCGTCGCCCTCGCCCGTGCCGGCGTACCAGCTCCAGAGCTCGCGCCGGAACGGCGCCATCGTGACGCGCGCCTGCTCGAGGTGAGCGGCCTCGCGCCCATCCCAGACCAAAACGAGCGCGGTGAGGACGGTGTGGGTCTTGCCCGCAAGGTCGCCGAGCATCGCGGCTGCGTCCGCGCGGTCGCGGGGCTTGCCGAGGATCCGTTGGCCGAGAGCCACGACGGTGTCGGCCGCCAGGACCGGCCGTTCGGGGTAGCGCGCGATGGCGGCCCGGGCCTTGAGCCACGCGACGCGAATGGCGTGGGCGCCGGGGGTCTCGCCCGCAACCGGGCTCTCGTCCACATCCTGGGCCGCCACCTCCACATCGAGGCCGAGCCGCGACAACAATTCGCGCCGCCGCGGCGATCCCGAGGCGAGCACCAGGGCGGTGGCGGCGCCGCTCATGCCTCTGAGCGCAACCGCACCGTCAGGACCGATCGGCTGCAATCGACGACCTCCACCTCGGCGCCGGCAGGGATGACGCCGGCGTCCACGCTCTGGGCCGCCATCAACACCGTGACCCCGTTCTTCTCGATCCTGACCTGCCCGTACGCTCCGGGCTGGATGTCACGGACGACCGTGGCCCGTTCGCTGCCGAGCGCAACTGCGCAGGGGTGGCGCATCATCAGGAGCGCCGCCAAAATGCCGGCGATCCCGGCGGCGGTCGCGAGCAGAAGAGTGGTCCAGGGTTTCGCGTGCCGTTGGGCGGTGACGACCAGGCCGACCAGGCCGAACAGCACCATACCGATGGCAAGCCAGCGGCCGAGCAACGCGAGGAACGGGCGGTGCAAGTCGGAGTGGGGGACGACGAGGTGGTGGCGGGCGAGCGAACGAAGGTCGCTGATCAGCCTGGTGACCGCAGCCAAGCCCAAGCCCACGACGAAGACCGCGACGTAGCAGAACTCCCAGGTCACGTCCCATTGTATGCCTGCCGCGGTGCAAGGTCATCAGGCATGGGCGCCGGCGCTCCCGAGGCCCGCCCGGATGCGGAAAAGCTAGCTGGTGCGCCGAATCGGGGTGGGGACGCCGGTCTCGTCCAGGTTGACGTAGGTGATCTCGGCCTCGGTGACCCTCGTCGGCACCGAGCGGCTGCCGGCCGCCGCCACCTCGACCACGACCTTGACCGTGATCGAGGTGCGACCCAGCCGCACGAGCTCGCCGTAGAACGAGGCCAGATCACCGACATGAACCGGGGCGTGGAAGACGACCTTCTCCATCGCCACGGTCACCACCTTGTCGGCCCCGTGCAGGCGGGCCTCGATCGCGCCTGCCTGGTCGATGTACGAGAGGATGACCCCGCCGAAGATCGTGCCGTTGGGGTTGGTGTCGCGGGGCAGGAGGCTGACGCGGATCGCGGGTTGCCGGGTTTCCGAAATCGTCATGCCGGTATTCTAGCCAATACGGGGCTGGCCGGGTCTGTGCTAGTGTTACCGGCACGGTGCGGGAGACGACACCATGAGACGAGTCACGGCACTGGCGGCGGCGGCGATCCTGGTGGGCGGATGGGCGGTCGCGCAGAGCCACGAGAGCGTCCTGGAGGTCTTCAAGACGCAGCGGGACATCGAGAAGCGCCTGATGGCGGCCGACCTCGCCACGCTGGAACGGGTCCAGGACCAAATTCGCGGCGCGTGCGACCGCCTGGTCCGCCTCGGCGACGACCTCCTGCGCGCCCAGAAGGACGGCGAGGACCTCGGTGGGTTCACGGCGCGGTCATCCGATCTCCGCCACGCCGAGTCCGAGGTCACGACCCTTCTCGGTGCTGCCTCCCAGCTCCGCGCCACGATCGGCGCCCGGAGGGCTTACCTCGAACAGGTCCAGGCCGAGATCAGGCGCATCGAGGAGGCCGCCCAGGCGGTGGGCGATGAGCTCTCGGGCCGCTGGTCGGTCGCGATCGAACCGGGCGGCTTAGCGGGCGTGTTCGACCTCCGCCTCGACGGCACGCTCGTGACCGGGGTCTACCAGATCTCGGGAGGGTGGAAGGGCTCGCTGCGCGGGACCCTCGTCGGCGGCGACGTGCGCCTCGAGCGGATCGACACCCAGCAGGGGTTCGTCGCCGTCTACACCGGACGGCTGGTCGC
>NCBR01000114.1 GCA_002279285.1 Acidobacteria bacterium 37-71-11 | reverse complement strand
GTCGATGCTCCCGCCCGAGCGCAGCGAGCGGCGGGAGACAGCGAGGGGCCCTACCGCGGGACGCCCTGCTCGGTCGCACGCGCAGGCGGGTCGGAGGGCGGCGCTCGATGCGCCGCCCGAGCGACCACGGCCGTAGCCCGCGGGCCAATAGAGCCTCACGCAGTGAAGAAAGAAACCACCACCCGCGGGACCGGCAAGAAGGACTCCACGCAGCGGAAAATGGACCGACGACGACGACGGCGTCACGAGAACCGGCTTGCCGCGGCGTGAGGGGCCGCGTACTCTCCGCCACATGAGCGAGCGACCTCCCCTTTCCGTTGCGGTGGTGGGCGTCGGCCACCTGGGGCGCCATCACGTGCGCCTGGCGCGCACCCTCCCCGGCTGGCGCTGCGTCGGCGCGTTCGACCCCGACCGGGACCGGCTCGACGCGGTGTGCGCCGAGTTCGGCGCCGAGGCTCTTCCCAGCCTCGACGACGCGGTGGCGCGGGCCGAGGCCGTGGTGATCGCGTCACCCACCGTCACACACCTTGAGATCGCCGCCCGCTGCCTCGAGGCCGGCCGCCACGTGCTGGTCGAAAAGCCGATCGCGGCCTTTGTCGCAGATGCTCGCGAGATGGTCGGGTTGGCCGCCCGCAACGCCGTGATCCTCGCCGTCGGCCACGTGGAGTTCTTCAACCCGGCCGTCCAGGCGGTCCTGGCGCGAGCGCCGCGGCCGCGCTACCTGGAGGCTCAGCGCCTGTCCGGGTTCACTCGCCGCTCGATGGACATCGACGTGGTCTTGGACCTGATGGTGCACGACCTCCAGCTCGCCCAGGCCCTCAATCCGGGCTCGCCGGTCCGGGAGGTCAGGGCGGTCGGCGTCCCCGTCCTTTCCGCGCGGGTTGATCTTGCCAACGTGCGCCTGGCGTTCGAGAACGGGTGCGTGGCCAACCTGACCGCGAGCCGGGTCTCCTCGGAGCGTGTGCGCAAGCTCAGACTCTTCGAGCCGGATGCGTACTACTCGATCGACTACGCCGAGCAGAGCGTGTCGGCCTATCGCCTCCTCCGCGGCGGCGGCGAGGCGACGATCGCCCCGCTTGCAGTCCCCGTCGAGAAGGGGGAGCCCCTGGCCGCCGAGCACGTGGCGTTCCAGCGCGCGTGCCGGGGTGAGGCAACGATGTTCGTCGATGGCGAGGCCGGGGCGGCCGCGCTCGCGACTGCCATCGCGGTGGTGGACGCGATCGGACCGCTCGACACCCCTTGACAGCCCAACGCACCCCTCCGATATTGGTAGTGCCAAACCGGCCGCGGGCGTTCGACGGACGTTGCAGCCGCGAGACCAACTGCCAAGGTCCGGGCGGTCACTCCGCCAAGCCGAAACCCTGCCCTGCAGGGTTTCGCTGTGCAATCGGGAGCGTGGGGCGCCTCGGCGACCGATACCGTGGGCGGCGTCAAGGTTGACCGGAATCGGCCCGCCCGAGTAGCCTGCGGACAACGCCCCTCGGGAGGCCGCCATGTCCAACGCCGCCGTCCGCCACTTCCAACGCCTCCAGCTCGTGTGCTCCGGCATCCTGGCGAGCGTGGCCGTCTATGGGCTGATCGTGGCCGTGCTCCCCTGGTCGGCGCAACCGGTCCTGCCGCAAGGAGAACCGCTGCTCTGGGGGTTCGCGTTCCTCGCCGCGGTGAACCTCGTCACGATCATGCCGGTCTACCGCGTCATGCTCGCCGGTCCGCGCCGCGTCTTCGCCGTCAGCCAGCAGTCCGAACGCCTGCTTGCGGCCCACTTTGTCGCCCACCTGACCGCGTTCGCCCGCTTGGAAGCGGTCGCCCTTCTCGGCCTCGTGCTGTTCGCACTCACCGGCAGGCGCGACTGGTTCGCGATCTTCACGGCCGTGGCGGCGCTTGGCATGCTGGTGCTATGGCCCAGACGCGCGAAGATCGCGGCGCTGCTCGAGGCGGCGGGGCAGCTGCCCGAAGTGACGACCGCGCCGCAGTAGGTGCACGCCTACTCGACGCTCACGCCGCCGCCCGACTGCTTGGCCCGCATCAGGGCCACGTCGGCGATCGCGAACAACTGCGCCGGGGTCTGGACGCCCTCGCCCATGCAGCCGATCCCGACTGAGAGCGTCACCGGCGGAGGCACGGTGCGGGCGAGCTCCCTCGCCACCCGGCGCGCGGCCTCGCCGGGCGTGTTCGGCAGGGCGATCAGGAACTCGTCGCCGCCGTAGCGGGCCACGATGTCGGTCGTGCGCACCGCGTTACGCAGCGAGGCGGCCACCGCCGCCAGCATCCGGTCCGTTCAGGAACTCCTCGAGGAAGCGGCGGTTGTAGACGCCGGTGAGCGGGTCCGTGCGTGCCTCGGCGCGATCGCTGACGACCAGGCCCACGTCGTAGTTGACGATCACGGTGACGACCGCGAGGATGATCACACGCGCCACCTGCAGCTCCCAGCGGAAGCCGCCGAAAACCGGGTCCGGGTGTGGCGCCATCTCGACGTGGCGCCACGCAACCGCCATGAAGACCACGAACGTATACGCGGCCGGGACCGACCAGGTGACGATCCGCGACACCAGCGGGTCGCCGCGCAGCCCCGCCGCGATCACGATAAAGAAATAGTAAAAGAAGAAAGGCTGCGAGTTGGTCGCCACGATGGCGCGGTTGACGACCACGCAACCGAGCAGGAACGCGGTCACGGCGGCGAAGTCGAACGCCACGACCCAGAGCGAGACGCGAGGGTCCCACGGCGCCCAGGCCAGATAGAGTTGGAGCGCGAGCCCGCCCAGCAGGAAGAGACCCAAGATCCCCAGCGCCAGCGCATCCTCGGGTTGGGCGGGGGCGCCGCCGAGGCCACCGACCAGGATCGTGACCGCCAGACTGCCGAGCAGCGCCAAGCGCCAGAGGTTCAGGAAGCGCTCGAGGTCCTTCCCCCGCCGCTGGACCCGCCGGCTCACCGGAAGCAGGCGCGGGCTGGAGTCACTGTCCAGCGTAGGGGTCATCGGTTCCTCCTGGCACGTCGGCCGCAATGACGCTTGGCGCGAAGAGTAGACGTTTGGGGCTCCGGCTGGCAAGTTTTTGTGCAGATCGGCCAGGTTCGGATTGTCGCCGGCCACGCGCCTCTGAGCCGCATCGAGTGCAGGCGCTATCGCGGTTCGGGTCGGACATCCCCCTCGCCGCAGCGGGCGTGGATGAGTGCCAGGAGCTCGCGGTGCACCCCGGGGGCGGCCGCGACGACGTTGCCGTGCGCGAAGATCCCCGGTCCGCCGTCGAGGTCGGTCACGACGCCGCCGGCCTCACGCACCAGCAGGGCGCCCGCCGCGATGTCCCACGGCGACAGACAGAACTCGAAGAACCCGTCGAAGACCCCCGCAGCCGTGTGGGCGAGGTCGAGCGCGGCGGCGCCGGGCCGGCGGATCGCCGCGACCTGCAGGAACACGTCGCGGAAAATGTCGAGGTAGAGATCGAGCATGTGGTGGACCCGGAACGGGAAGCCCGTGGTCATGAAACCGCCGGCCAACCCGGCGCGGCCGCTCACCGCCAGGCGCCGGCCGTTGCGCCAGGCCCCGGCGCCGGCCGCCGCGGCGAACATTTCGTCGCGCATCGGATCGTAGACCACGCCGACCAGCACTTCGTCCCGCTCGACGAGGCCGACGGATACCGCGAAGTGGGGAAACGAACGGACGAAGTTCGCGGTGCCGTCGAGAGGATCCACGACCCAACGGGCGCCCTCGCTGCCGCTGGCCCCCCCCTCCTCGGCGAGCACTCCGAACTCCGGCGTCTCGGCGCGCAGGAACGAGACGATGACCTCCTCGCTGGCGCGGTCCGCGGCGGAGACGAAATCGTTGTGCGCCTTTTCGCTCACCTGCCCGGGGGTGAGCGTGCCGAAGTGCCGGCGCAGCACCTCGCCGCCGCGCTGCGCCGCGGTCACAGCGACCGCGAGAAGTTGGCGGTCGATCATCGCGTGCCCCGTCGTGTCCCGGTGCAGCGGCGTTTCCACCGCGGTTGCCGTTGCGGAAATGTCACAGCGCCGCCGTCGGTTGAAGTCGTTGGATGGAGAGGAAGGAGCTCGTGCGCGATGAGGAGGAACGCTTGCGCCGGTTGCGGTTGCTGGTGGATGTGACCGCCCAGGTGCTTTCGGAGGACGAGAAGCTGACGTTCTGCGAGGCGTTGCGCCTCGTGGAGGCGGCACGGACGGCATCGCTCCGGCTCTTCCCCGACAAGAACGACACCTTCGAACTCGTGATCCGCCCGCGCCTGGATCGGATCGTCCTCGAGCGGTTCCGGGTCCCATTCCCCACGCCGGTCAACTGACCCCCCGGTACTCAGGGTACGTCGCCATTTCCTGCTTCGTGGGCTGGCCCTCCATCTCGAGGGTGACCTCCTCGCCGGGCTTCACGTCCACACCCGGCACGCGCACGACCAGATGGCCTGGGGGACCGGGCGTGACCACGGAGACGGCCGCCCGGCCCGGCCGCGGCGGCAGGACCTTGAGCGTCCCCGGCTTGATCTGCGAAACGTCCAGGGTCAGCGGCACCACGAGACGGTCCTTGCCGTCGGGAGCGGTCACGTGCAGCCGCATCGTGACGACCTTCAGGCTCTCGTTGCCGTCGTTCGTCACCGTGAGGTCCATGACCAGCACCGGCTTGCCGTCGGGGCCTTTCTGCATCTCGAACCAGTTCGCCGCGACCTTGTGCAACAGGCGCAGGCGGGTCACGCGCTCGACCGGCCGTTCGACCCGGGGCTGGTCGCACCCGGCCAGGAGCGCCAGCAAGGGCAGCAAGAGGGCGGCGACGAGCCACCGCCTGGCGCTCACAGGCCGACCCCTGCGCCCACGAAGAAGCTCGTGGTCCACCCGCGCCGCGCCTCGGCGACGACGTGGAAGAACGGCAGCAGCGTAAACCTGGCGCCCACTGCGCCGGTCCAGCGCTGGGCGTCCACCCGTTGGCGCCGGGGCACCGGGTCGCCGAAATCAGCCTTCGCGACGGTCCTCCGGTACCCCGCCGCGACGTACGGCGAAACAACGAGAAAACCCTTCGAGACTACCAGTTGCACCTCGCTCACGTCGAGTGCGACCGCCGAACCGCCGAGGCGCGAGTACGCCAGCCGCAGCGCCGCGGCTGGCGCCAGGAAGCCGCCGTCCCAAATTCCCCAGCGCAGCTCGCCACCCCAGAACTGCTCGCCGGCCACCCGGCCGACCTGGGCTCCGATGTCGAGATGCCCCGGCAGGCCCTTGCGCACGATCCCGCGGTAGCCGGTGAGCACCCCGCCGAACGTCCGCGCGTCAACCCCGGAGCGCCACCAGTGGGAACCAGTGTCCACCTGCGGCCCCCCCGCGGCGGCCATCACCTCGAACCCGACGACCCCGGTGGAGGCCGCCGTCCCCAGGTTAGGGAACGAGATCGCGTCGCCGAACGCGTCCGCGAGACTGCGAAAATCCCCGGGCGTGAAGCTGGTGGAGAACGAAAAGCTGCTGGCGCCGGCCGGCCCGGCGAGCAGGGCGGCCAACAGCGCGAGCGGCAGAACCCGTCTCATCGCCACCTCCCGAGGGGAGTGTACCGCCAAACGCGGCCCGAGTCCGGGCAAGGATTACCAGAGACGGGCGAACAGCTCGTTGGAGACCAGCCACCCGCGCGGCGTCAGGCGCACACGCCCCCCCGCGCGGCGGGCGAGTCCGAGCGCGAGGAAGTCCTCGAGCCCGTCGGCGAACGTCGGCGCCAGTGCGGAGCATGCGGCGATCGTTCCCTCGGTGACCCCGCGGGCGAGCCGGAGCCCCAGCATCACCCGCTCCTTGACGACCTCGTCCTCGCCGAGCCTGCGGCTCCACGCCCGCGCGCTCCCGCCGCTCTCGACCGCATCGAGGTACGCCGGCAGCGCGTCGAGGTTGGCCCAGCGCCGCCGGCCGCTCTGCCCGTGGGCCGCCAGGCCGGCCGCGAGCACCGGGTGCCGCCGCCAGTAGCGCACGTTGTGCCTCGCCTCCCGCGACGGCAACGCGAAGTTCGAGATCTCGTAGTGCCGGTAGCCGGCCGCCACCAGCGCCCGCCCGGCGGCGAGGTACTGGGCCGCGGCGGCGTCCGCATCGGGAAACAGGTCGGGACGGCGCTCGGAGAGGCGGGCCAAGGCGTGCGGCTTGTCCATCTCCAGCAGGTAGACGGAGACGTGGCCGGGGCGCAGGCGCAGGAGTTCGGCCAGCGTGACGCCGGTCTCGTCCGGGCCCAGGCCGGGGAGCCCGAGCATCAGGTCCACCGAGACCGCGAACCCCGCGCGTTGCAGCCCTTCCACGGCGGCGCTGGCCTGGGCGGCGTCGTGGCGCCGGTTGAGCATCGCCAGCACCGGGTCGGAGAACGCCTGAACGCCGACCGAGACGCGCGTGACGCCGAGGCCGGCCCAGGCTCGGGCCTTCTCGGCGGTGACATCGTCCGGGTTGGCCTCGAGCGTCACCTCGGCGCCGGGGAGGCGCGGGAAGTGCTGGTCGATCGTGGCGACGAGGTCGGTAAGAAGGCCCGCGGGCACCAGCGACGGCGTGCCGCCGCCCAGGTAGAGGGTCGCGAGCGGCCGGCCGCCGCGGCGCCCGAGAGCGCCGATCTCCCGCCCAAGCGCCGCCATGACGCGCGGCATCAGGTCGAGTTCGGTCGAGGTGACGAACGTACAGTAGGCGCACCGGCTCGCACAGAACGGCAGATGGACATACAGCCCCACCGCCCCGCGCGCCTGAGCCCGGGGTGGGTGATCCGCGGCCGGCTGGCGGCTCGAGTCCATCAGCGCGCGCCGCGTCAGCGGCCCCGGGCGGCCGTGCGGACCACCGTCGTCAATCCGCGGCCCAGCGTGCGAGGGCCTCGTCGAACGGTTCTCCGCCGCCGCCCCAAGCCGACCGTGCGAACGCCTCGACCCAGGGCGTGAAGCCGGGGATCACCCTGAGGTTGTCCTCGGCCACGAGCGCGCGCGGGTCGCGACCGGAGGCGAGCAGCGCCTGCGCCGCCCGCCGGAGCTGCCACCCCGACGAGCTGACGCCGTCGAGCAGGTCGAGACGGCGGGCCCACAACAACAGCGTGGCGCTCGCGGCGAAGGTCGGCTGCGGGGTGAACGAGGTCGCGGGCCCGGGCAGGGTTTCCGGCATCCCGAGCTGCAGGCACGCGCGCGAGACCTCCCGTTCCAGTTCCGCCGCGAGCTGCGCGAGGTCGGTGTGGAAGAGCAGGTTCTCCAGCGCCTCGTCGCCGCTCTCGCCGGCCCGGCCGTCGTAGACCCGGTGACGGTCCTCGGGCGGAACCGCGAGCGGGCATGCGAGCACGAACTGGGCGCCGGCGCCCTTTGCCTCCTCGACGGCCCGGCGCGCCTCGGCGAGCGGTTCCGGCGCCGGCCCGAGCGCGAGCAGGACGCCGGCCGGGATCTTGCGGGCGCCGAACCCAGCCAGGGAGGTCAGCGGCGCACCGCCCCAGAACGCCGGCACCGACGGCGCCAGCACGACCACCTGGCCCTCGACCGTCGGCGCCGGCAGGACAGCGGGCGCCAGCGCGCCGTCGAGCACGACCAGGATCCCGGACCCCGTGCCGACCAGCCGTTCGAGAAACACCCTCTCACGCAAGGCGGTCTCGCCGTGCAGCAGCATGCGCAGCGGACGGCGCGGCAGGTTGCGGTCCGCCGCCAAGCGCTGCCGCGACTCGGTCTGCCGGAGGAGACGCATTTCGACGGGGTCGAGGACCACCACGCCGTCTTCGGCGGCCAGCGGCGGCGGACCGAGGCGGTGGGACAGGGGCAGCAGGTCCGGGAAGACAGGCTCAATCCGCCGCATCGTTCGACCCCGCCAGCAACGCCTCGATTCCCGTCTTTCGCCCGCCGACGGCGCGGCGGACGTACTTCGCCAGCACGTCGGTCTCGAGGTTGACGAGGTCGCCCGCGCGCATGCCGTCCAGGGTCGTCCCGCCCAGCGTCGCCGGGATGAGTACAACCTCGAACCACCCCGCCCCGAGCGCCGACACGGTCAACGACACCCCGTCCACCGCCACCGACCCCTTCTCGGCCACCTCCGGCGCCAACGCGGCGGGAACGGAGATACGCGCCGTCGAGAACTCCTGGCCCCGATGGACCGACACCACCGGCACGGCGGCATCGACGTGGCCGAGCACGATGTGACCGCCGAGGCGGTCGGCGAGCCGCAACGCGCGCTCAAGGTTGACCCTGGCGCCCGGCCGCAGCGCGCCCAGTGTGGTGCGGGCGAGCGTCTCGGGCGAAAGATCGGCGGCGAACGACAACGACGACGGCTCGCCCACCGTGAGGCAGGCCCCTTGCACCGCGACGCTCTCCCCCGCCACCAGCGGTCCCCCCGGGAGTTCGCACGCCACCTCGATGCGCGCGCCGCGCCCGCGCCGGGCAACGCTGCGCACCTCGCCGCGCGCCGCGACCAGCCCGCTAAACACTCTCCACCTCGGCCTCCACCACGAGGTCGCCGGCGAGCCGGCGGACCTCGATGAAGCGCAGCCTCGCCGCCTCCTGCGGTGACCCGAAACCCGCCCCACCGACCGACGGCGTCGCCTCGCGGCCGCCGAGCACGAGCGGCGCCACGAACGCGTGGACCCGCTGTGCGAGGGCCTCGCGCAGGAACGACCAGTGCACCTCGCCCCCACCTTCCACGAGGACCGAGCTGATCTGGTGCGAGCCCAGCCAACGCAGGACCTGGCGCAGGTCGCACCTGCCGTACTCGTCGCCCCCGACCTCGACGATGGCGGCGCCCCGGCGCTCGAGCTCGCGCCGCCGCTCGGCGGGGGCGTCCTCCCGGCAGAACAACGTCACATCGCCCGGGTCGTTCCCCAGCAAGGCACACTCCGGAGGGGTCCGCAACGAGGTGTCGAGCACGACGCGGACCAGGTGGGGGCTGGGGTTGAGCCCGAGGCGGCGGGTCAGACGCGGGTCGTCGGCGAGCACCGTGTTGACGCCGACCAGCAGCGCGTCGAACTCCTCGCGCAGCACATAGCCTTCCCTGCGAGAGGCTTCCGAGGTAATCCAGCGCGAGCGGCCGCCGCGCGCCGCCAGCTTCCCGTCCAGCGTCATCGCCATCTTGAGCGTGACGAACGGCCGGCCGGTCGCGATCCAGTGGAAGAACCGGCGGTTCGCCGCACGGCACGCCTCCTCCTCCACTCCCTCGATCACCTCGACCCCCGCGGCGCGCAGGATCTCGACGCCGCGGCCGTTGACCGCCGGGTTCGGGTCCCGCGTTCCGATCACCACCCGCGCGATGCCGGCAGCGAGAATCGCGTCCACGCACGGCGGCGTCCGTCCCTGGTGCGCGCACGGCTCGAGCGTGACGACCATGGTGCCGCCCAACGCACGCGCGGCGCCGGTTGCGAGCGCGGCCACCTCGGCGTGCGGGCCGCCGCACGCCAGGTGTGCGCCGGTGGCCACCACTTCGCCGTCGTGCGCGAGGAGCACCGCGCCCACCATCGGGTTCGGGCTCGCGCCGTACCGGCCCCGCTCGGCAAGTTCGAGCGCCTGCCGCATCAGCCCCGCCCAGGGCGCGCTCACGCCAGTGCCTCCAGCAACGCCGCGGCGAACACGTCCGGCGCGAACGGGAGCAGGTCCTCGAGGCCCTCGCCGACCCCGACCCACCGCACCGGCACCCCGAGCTCGCGCGCGACCGCCAGGACCACGCCGCCCTTGGCGGTGCCGTCGAGCTTAGTCAGGGCGACGCCCGTGACGCCCGCATGGGCGCCGAACTCGCGCGCCTGTACCAGGCCGTTGGTCCCGGTGGTCGCGTCGAGGACGAGGAGGACCTCGTTGGGCGCGCCGGGAAGCGCCCTGGCGCAGACCTTGCGCACCTTCTCGAGTTCGGCCATCAGGTTGTGCTTGGTGTGCAGGCGGCCGGCCGTGTCGATAATCACGTCGTCCACGCCCCGGGCGAGCGCCGCCTGGAGCGCGTCGAACACGACGGCGCCGGGATCGGCGCC
>NCBR01000314.1 GCA_002279285.1 Acidobacteria bacterium 37-71-11 | reverse complement strand
GCCAGATCGGCGGGCGGAGCCTCGCCGTTTCCTTCGCTTCGCTCAGGACCGGCGTTTCCACCCGCCGCTCTGGCCGCTCGGGACCCGCACGCTCCGGCGAAATCGGCCTCCGCCCGCTGGGCGGTTTTGGCCACCCTCCCCCCCACCAAGCCGAGATCCTTCTGTACTTGTTCGGCTTCGCCAGGGCTTTCGCCTTCAGCAGGACCTCCGAGTGGTGGGTGGAGGGCCTTCCATCCGCCCCTCGGGTGAAGCGGCTATGGCTCCGGAGGCCGCGGGGCCCCCAGCGCGCGCATCGCCGCCGGGAGACGCTGGCTCCGACCGAGGTCTTCTCCGAGGGAGGAGAACAGCGAGGGACCCGGCGGCGAGGCGCGCAGCTGGGTCGCGGCCGCAGGAGCTTCGGGCCGCAGCGAGCGGGGGCGAGCAAGGCCCGAACGCCGCTTCACCCGAGGGGCAAGCAAGAGGCTCCACGCAGTGGACGCCGAAACGCCGCTTGAGCGACTCGGCCTCCGTCGACCGGAAGGCCAAGTGAATCAATGGGCGGCAACCCGAACAAGGGCTGACAGAGAGACAGAATCTTAGTAGTGTGGACTAATATTAAAAAAACATCTGAACGTTACGACTTGACATTTGCACGCTAAGGTCTTAGATTGACGGTGGACCCTGGTACAGGGCCCGAGAAGGAGGCAACCGCCATGAGCACCATCGTCCACTGGGACCCGATCCGCCAGATCGCCACCTTGCAGAACCGCATGAACCGGGTGTTCGACGACGTCTGGGGCCAGACCCACCGGCCCGAAGAGGATTACATCTCCGGCAGCTGGATGCCGGCCGTGGACGTCCGCGAGACCAAGGATGCCCTCGAGATCGCCGCCGAGCTGCCGGGCCTCGATCCGAAGGACGTCGACGTGTCGGTCGACAACGGCGTTCTCACCCTCAAGGGCAGCCGCACGTTCGAGAAGGCCGTCGAGGGGGAGACCTACCACCGGGTCGAGCGCGCGTACGGCTCGTTCGAGCGCTCGTTCAGCCTGCCCACCAACGTGGACCCCGAGAAGGTCCACGCGAGGTACAGGCACGGCGTGCTCCACCTCACGCTCCCGAAGCGCGAGGAGGCCAAGCCGAAGTCGATCTCGATCAAGGTGGAAGACAAGTAACCTGCGCTGCGCGCCGGCGGGCTGGCCGGGAGCGAATCCCGTGCGCCGCCGGCGCGATCAAGCTGTTGCCGTCGTCACCATGTTCCGCAGCGCTCTCGCGATCACCATGCGCTGCACCTCGCTGGTGCCCTCGTAGATCGTCGTCACCCGCGCGTCGCGGTAGAGGCGCTCCACGGCGAACTCGCGCGAGTACCCGTAGCCGCCGTGCACCTGCACCGCCGCCGCCACGACCCGATTGACGGTCTCGCTCGCCACCAGCTTGGCCTGGGCGCTCGTCCGGCCGAGACGCCCGGGGCGCTCGGAGAGCCACGCCGCCCGGTACGTCAGCCAACGCGCCGCCTCGAGCTCGGCATCCATGTCGGCCAGGCGGAACCCGACCGCCTCGTGCTCGATGATCGGCCGGCCGAACTGCTCGCGTTGCTTGGCGTACGTGAGCGCCTCGTCGAGCGCCGCCTGCGCGACCCCGATCGCCTGCGCCGCGATGCCGAGCCGGGAGTGATCGAGCGTCGCGAGCGCGACTTTCATCCCCTCCCCTTCGCTCCCCAGCATGTTGGCCACCGGCACCGCGGCGTCCTCGAGGATCACCGCGGCGGTCACCGAGGAGCGCAACCCCATCTTCTTCTCCCGCGGCTGCACGAGTACCCCCTGCTGGCGGGCGTCGAGCACGAACGCCGAGATCCCCTTCGCCCCGAGCGCGGCGTCCCGCGTCGCCAGCACGACGAAGTACGCCCCGATGCCGGCGTTGGTGATCCACACCTTCGACCCCGAGAGGAGAAAACGGTCGCCGTCGCGCCGGTACGTCGTCCGCAACGACGCGAGGTCGGAGCCCGCCCCGGGCTCGGTGAGCATGATCCCGCCCAGCACCTCGCCGCGAGCGAGCGGCGGCAGGACCCGTCCCTTGAGCTCCTCGCTGCCGAAGTGAGCGACCGCCCGCGCGATCTCCTCGACCGCCAGCAGGTACGCCAACGTCTCCGTCCCGGCCCCGCCGTACGCCTCCGGGGTCATCATCCCCAGCAGGCCCAGCTCCCCGAGCTCGCGAAAGATCTCCGCCGGGAACTCCCCGCTCGCGTCCCTCGCCCCCGCCCCCGGCCGCAGCCTCTCGGCCGCGAACGCCCGCACCATGTCCCGCACCATCCGTTGTGGTTCTGAGAATTCGAAGTCCACGGCACCTCCGCTGCTGCCATTCTACGCACGTTCGGCCGCCACCCTTCCAACATCCCGCGCCGTCGTGTACCTTCACCGCGTGCCCCGCATCCGCCTCCTGCCGGACGCCCTCATCAACCTGATCGCCGCCGGCGAGGTCGTCGAGCGGCCGGCCTCGGTCGTGAAGGAGCTGGTCGAGAACGCCCTCGACGCCGGCGCCCGCACCATCGCGGTCCGCCTCGAAGCCGGCGGGCGCCAGCTGATCGCCGTCGAGGACGACGGCTCCGGCATGGACTCCGACGACGCCCTCCTCGCCCTCGAGCGCCACGCCACCTCGAAGATCGCCACCCCCGAGGACCTCGCGGCGATCGCCACGCTGGGGTTCCGCGGCGAGGCCCTGCCCTCGATCGCGGCCGCGTCCCACCTCCTCGTCGAGACCGCGACCGCCGACGGCCTGGGCACCCGGGTCGAGGTCGAGTTCGGCCGTATCCTCGCGACCGGGCCGTGCGCACGCCCGCGCGGCACCGCCGTGACCGTGCGCGACCTCTTCGCCCGGCTGCCGGCGCGCTTGAAGTTCCTGCGCTCCGAGGCGACCGAGTTGCGGCACGCGATTGCAGCCGTCGCCGGCCTCGCGTTCACGATGCCCGCGGTCGGCTTCACCCTGGAGCACGGCCGGCGCACGCTCCTCCGCCTCCCTCCGGCCGCCAGCCTCGAACAGCGGCTGCCCGACCTCGCCGGCGCCCTCCGCGCCCGCCAGGCCCGACCGGTGAGGCACGGCGCAGGCTCCGTGAGAGTGACAGGGTTCCTACTGCCGCCCGGCGGCGGGCGCGAGATCGTGCTCGCGGTCAACGGCCGCGTCGTACGCGACCGGGCGCTTGCCGGCGCCGTCAACCGCGCCCTCCGGAGTCCGTCCGGGGCGGTCGAGGCCGACGCGTACCTCGCCATCGAGCTGCCGGCCGCCGACGTCGATGTCAACGTGCACCCCGCCAAGACGGAGGTGCGATTTGCCGACCCCGGCCGCGTCATCGGCGCCGTCACGCAGGCGCTGGCCGCCGCCCGCCTGACGTTGCACGGCCCGGTGGACGTGCGCCGCGTCGTGACCGTGCCCGCCGCCGCGCCGGCCGGCCGCTGGCTTCCGCTCGAGCAGGCGGCCTATCCGGCGGCGGAACCGGCCGGCGAGCCGCGGGTGTATGAGGCAGAGGCGCCAGCGCCGACGGCTGCAACCCGATGGGGCCGCTACATCGGCCAGTACCGCGACACCTACCTCCTGCTCGAGGATGGGGATGCGCTCGTGCTCATCGACCAGCACGTCGCGCACGAGCGGGTGCTTTTCGAGCGCCTGCTCGACCGGCGGTCGCGGCCGTCGGTCCAGGGGCTGCTGCTCCCGGAGATCGTCGAGCTCACCCCGGCGCTCGCGGCGCTGGCGGCGGAGGCCGGCCCGGAACTCGAAGCGCTGGGCCTCGAGCTGGAGACGACCTCGGGGGCGAGCGTCCGCGTCCTCGGCGTTCCCGCCCCGCTGCCGGCGTCCCGCGCCGGCGACCTGGTGCGACGCCTGCTCGCCGATCTGGCGGACGCCGCGGCGCCGGGCGAAGGGGTGCGGGAGCGCGCCGCGGCGTCGCTCGCGTGCCAGGCCGCGATCAAGAAGAACCGCCCGCTCGCACGCGCCGAGGCCGAGCGCCTGCTCGCCGACCTCGCCAACGTCGCCGACCCGCACCGCTGCCCGCACGGCCGCCCGATCGTGCTGCGGCTGCTGCACGACGAGATCGAGCGCCGGATCGGACGCCGCTGAGCGGCGCGCGGCGCTCAGGTACTCGAGGCGTAGGTCGAAGGGTCCGCGACGCCGGCCTCGATGAACCCGGCCCGGCGCAGGCGGCACGCGTCGCAGCGGCCGCAGTGAACGAGCGCATCCGGCGGGTCGTAGCACGAGAGCGTGAGCGCGTAGTCGACGCCCAGGTCCGCTCCCAGGCGGACGATCCCCGCCTTGGAGAGGTGCAGCAGCGGTGCATGCACGGCAAACCGCGCACCCTCGACGCCGGCCCTTGTGCCGAGGTCCGCCACCCGGGCGAACGCCCGCAGGAACTCGGGCCGGCAGTCGGGGTACCCGGAGTAGTCCTGCACGTTCGCCCCGATCACCAGATCGCGGGCCCCCAGCACTTCGGCGAGCCCGGTGAGAAGCGCCAGGAAGACCGTGTTGCGCGCCGGCACGTAAGTGACCGGCACGTCGCCGCCGATCTCGGCGCGGTCCTTGGGCACCTCGATCTCGGCGGTGAGCGCCGACCCGCCGATCGCGCGC
>NCBR01000313.1 GCA_002279285.1 Acidobacteria bacterium 37-71-11 | reverse complement strand
CCGGCGGTCGCGCCCCACAGCGAAGCGGGGACGTGTCTTGTCTCCGTGTGGGGCGCGCGCGCCGCGCGCGCTTCTTCTCGCCCTCCGTGATCAACGGCTTGATGAGGGCCGGCATTTTCGAGCAAACGCCGCTACGGAGACGACGGCCGCGCGCCCGGCGGTCGCGCCCCACCCTGAAGGTCGTGTGGGGCGGGCGCCCTCGCCCGCCCGGCGGGGGTCGAGGGACGTTGGACACCCGGTTGGGGACGGGATTGCTTCGTCGCCAGGCTGCGCCTGGCTCCTCGCAATGACGGCGAGGACAGGAGACGGTCTCAGAACACCACGTAGGTGCCGTTGCGGATGATGCGCGTCCTGATGCCGTCCGCGCGGACGGCCACCGCCTCGGCCACCTGGATCGGGTTCCCCTTCGCGTACACGATGTCCTGGTGGACGACCGTCTCGGGCTGGATGAACGCCTTGACGCCGATCGCGCCGCCGAGGTGGTCGGAGCGGCCATACGCCCAGTGGAACCCCGCCTTCTCGTCCTCGAGCACGTTGCCGGTGACCTGCGCCCAGTCGTTGCAGCCGAACGCGACCTCGGCGATGTTGGTCCGGGCGGGGTCGGCGGCGAAGAAGGCGCGCATGGCGCGGGCCCTCTCGCCGTTGCCGTCCACCTTGACGATGCGGTTGGCGTCGATCTGCAGCGAGATCAGCTCCTGCCCCTCGCGCACCGGGATGGTGCCGGCGGTCTGCGACTGGGTGCCGGGCTGCTCGCCCTCGTACGGCACGATGAACGTCTCGCCGGAGGGCAGGTTGATGACGCGGTCGCCGGACTTCCCGCGCGGCAGGAACCCGTCATCCACCTCGGCCGTGCGGAAGCGCAGGTCGAAGTTGCAGCGGTGCCCGGTCGAAAACGCCACCTCCAGGCTCGTCGCGTTCTTGAGCGCCTGCTCGAGGATCTTGCAGCGCCGCGCCACCTCGTGGTAGTCGGCGGCGAGCGATGTCTGCTCCATGCGCTTGGCGACCCCCGGCATCGAAGCGGCGCGGAAGTCCTGCTTCTCGCTGCACAGCCCGTCGAGCGCCGCGGTGGCCGAGTACTCAGTGAGGAACACCGCGAGCGTGCTCTCGAGCAGCGTTTCCCGTATCGGCGCAGGCTTGCCGGCGATCGCGCCGGTGTCTGGGAACTGCGCGCCGTTGGCGCCGGTCGCGGGGTAGGTGAGCATCGGCCGCGTGGTGAAGTGCCGGCCGCGGCCGAGCGCGGTGAACGCGCGCTGCCACTCGCCCGCCATCGCCCGCCGCTCCCTCCACGCGTCGTTGTCCTCGCCGAGGGAACGGGGCATGTCGCACGCGACCGTCACGACCTCGCCTGGCTGTGGGTCGAAGACGTCGGTGAGGAGCTTGAAGAGGTCGAACGCCATGAAACCTCCGCAGTACTAGCCGATCCAGCCTAGCACCGACCGGCGGGCCGGGCGCATCAGGAGCGCGCCGGCAGTCCCACCGGCCCCAGCGCCGGCAGCGACCAGGGCTCGTCCGGGTAACGCACCGCCTCCAGGAACAATCCCGCGGCCGGTGCGGACAGCGGTGGCGCCGGCGCCTTGCCGGCCAGCCAGCGCGAGACGTCGCCGGCGGGCGCCTCACCGCGGCCGACCGTCACCAGCGCCCCGACCATCCGGCGCACCTGGTTCCACAGGAAGTGGCTGGCGACCAGCCGCAGCAGCACGCACCCGGGGGCGAACGCGACCTCGATCGCCTCTACCTCGACGAGCGTGCTCTCGGCCTCGGCCGCGCGCTTGGCGAACGCGCGGAAGTCGTGCCGCCCGACGAACCGGCGCGCGCCCTCGCGCATCGCAGCCTCGTCGAGCGCGCCCTCGACCCACCACGACGAGCGCTTGCCGAACGCCGAGCGCCGCGTCGCGATCTGGTAGCGGTAGGCGCGCGCGACCGCGTCGTGGCGGGCGTGGAAGCCCTTCGGCGCGGGGCGCACGTCGAGCACGGCGAGGTCCGCGGGCAGCTCGCGCTCGAGCGCGTGGAACAGCTTGCCGGAGTTGAGCGGGGCGCGGCAGCGCAGCGACGCCACCTGGCCGAGGGCGTGCACCCCGGCGTCGGTGCGCCCGGCGCCCTGGAGGTCGAGGCCGCGCTCGCCGGTGATCGTGCGCAGGGTGTCGAGCAGGACGCCCTGCACCGTCCGCCCGGAAGCCTGCACCTGCCAGCCGGCGAACTTCGTCCCCTCGTACTCGATCAGCAGCCGGTATGTCGGCATGGCGGCAGTCTACGCGACCTCAGAGCTGTCCCTCGGGTACCAAACGCGCCGGTTCTTCCAGAATGTCGAGGATGGCCCGCGCCACGAACACGCGGTCGCGGCGTGCCGCACTGACGGGGGCCAGCGCTCCGAGCTTGACCAGGGCCCCGACGGCGCGTTGCGCGGTCGTGTAGGCGACGCTCAGGCGCCTGGCCACGCCATTGACCGTCCAGAACGGGTTTTCGGCAAGGAGATCCAGGAGGGCGATCGAGCTGGCGGAAGCCTGCTTGGCTGCCTGCCC
>NCBR01000113.1 GCA_002279285.1 Acidobacteria bacterium 37-71-11 | reverse complement strand
CCGAAGAGCTTGACCTCGATCGGCTGCGGGACCGCGGTGAGGTCGCCGATGAGGTCTTCCATGAGCTGCGCGAACTCGATCTGGAGGCCCGGAACCTCGCGATCCACGCGCTGCCGCACCGAGTTCATCACCTCTTCGATCGGGGCGCGCGGTTGCGGCCGCAGCCGGATGAAATAATCGCCCTCGTTGGCCTCGGTGATGCCGCCGCCGAGCTGTAGGCCGGTGCGGCGGGAGTAGGACGCCACCTCCGGCGTGCGCGCCAGGATCCCCTCGACCAGACGCAGGCGCCGGTCGGTCTCCGCGAGGGAGGTGCCGGCGGGGGCGCGGTAGTCGAGCACGAAGCCGCCCTCGTCCATCGCCGGCATGAACCCGGTGCCGACGTGGCGGTAGGCGAACCAGCCCAGGATCAGCAACGGGATGACTCCGGCGAGGACCCAGACCGGCCGGCCGAGGATGCGCCGCAGCAGCCGCTCGTAGCCGGCGAGCACCCTGGCCAACCACGGCCGCACGTCTTCTCCCTCGGCATCGCGCCGGCGCAGCAACAGGTGGGCGAAGATCGGCACGCCGAGGAACGCCACCACGTAGGAGACGATCAGCGCAATCGCCATGGTCAGGGAGAGGGCGCGGAAGAACGCGCCGGTGACGCCGCTCAGGTAGGCGAGCGGCGCGAAGATCACGATCGTGACGAGGGACGACCCGGTCAGCGGCGATGCCATCTCCCGTCCGGCGCGCAGGAGCATGGTGGCGTGTTCCTCGGGTTGCTCGCGCAGGCGCCTGATGCCGTGCTCGACCATGACGATGGCGTCGTCGATGATGAGTCCGACGGCGGCCGCCATGCCGCCGAGCGTCATGATGTTGAGGCTCTTGCCGAGGGCCTGCAGGATGAGCAGCGTGATGGCGAGGACGACCGGGACGGTGAGCGCGGCGACCAGCGTCACGCGGAAGTTGCGCAGGAACAGGAAGAGCACGAGCACCGCGAGGCCGATGCCGATGAGGATCGAGTCGCGCACCGACTTGGCGGAGGCGAGGATGAGGTCGGCCTGGTCGTACCAGGTGCGGATGTCGAGGTCGGACCCGGCGCGGGTGCGAAACTCGGCCAGCCGCGTCTTGAGGTCGGACGCGATTTGCACCGTGTTGCTGTCCGGCTGCTGGTAGACGTTGACCACGACGGCGTCCTGCCCATCGGCGACCACCCGGTTCCAGCGCGGCTCGACGCTATCCTGGATGTCCGCGAGGTCGCTCAACAGGACGACTCCCTCCGGGCTGCGGCGCACCACCACGCGCCCGAGCTCGCCGAGGGTGCGGAACTGGGTGTCGGAGAGGATCAGGTAGAGTTTCTCGTTCTCCTCCAATCGCCCGACCGCCTGCACGACGTTGGCCGCGGACACCGCCCGCACGACGTCGTCCACGGTCAGGCCGACGGCCGCCAGGCGGGCGGGATCGAGGAGCACCTGGTACTCCTCGGTGTCGCCGCCGAGGACGGCGATCCTCGCCACGCCCGTGACGGTCGAGAGGAGCGGCTGCAGGTCGTACAGCGCCAGGTCGCGAATGGCGACGGAGGAGCGGGTCCGCGACGTGATGGAAAGCCCGATGACCGGAAAGACGGTCGGGTCCATCCGCCGCACCTTGTACGACACCCCCGCCGGGAGCGTCGGCAGGATCTGGACGATCGCGGACTCCACCTGTAGCGTCGCGGCGATCATGTCCGTGCCCCAGGCGAAGTTGACCGAGATGTCGCAGCTCCCGCGGCTGGTGTTGGAGCGGATGCTGCGCACGGCCGGAACGCTGCGGACGGCGCCCTCGAGCGGGCGCGTCACTTCGATCACCATCCGGTCGGCGGGCCGGTCGCCGGCGTCCACGTTGACGACGATGCGGGGAAACGAAACGTGCGGGAACAGCCCGACCGGCAGGCGGCTCACAGACGCGACGCCGCCGACGGCGAGGACGAAGAGCAAGAAGAGGACCGAGCGCCGGTGTTCCTGCAGCCAGGCGACGAGACTCATGGGCGTGCGGGCTCCGGGCTAGGCTCGGGCCGCACGGTCATCCCGTCGGCGAGACTTGTCCGGCCAGTCGTTGCGACCGTCTCGCCGGGAGCGAGGCCCTGGGCGACCTCGATGACGTCGCCGCCTTCGATCCCGAGCACGACCGGCCTCCAGCTCGCGTGGCTTTGGGCGATGACGAAGACCCCCGGCTTGCCGTCGCGATCCAGCAGCGCGTTGCGCGGGATCACCACTGCGGCCAAGGCCGAGCGCACCACCACGCGGACTCGGACCTTCATCCCCGCGGCCATCCATGGTGGCGGGGTGGAAAGCTGGATCAGTCCCTCGACGAGCTGAGTGCTCGGGTCGACAAGCCGATGGAGGCGGGAAAGCGCCGCGCGCACCGGCGCCGCGCCCACCTCCGCGTACACCGGGTCGAGGAGCACCGGGAGCCCGACCGCGAGATGGGGCGCGTCGCCGACCTCGAACCCGACGCGCACTGCGATCGCGTTCTCGGCCGCGAGCTGCACGGCCTCGTGGCCGGCGGCGAGCACCTGGCCGCGGGTGACCAGCACCTGGGCCACGATGCCGTCCTGCGGGGCGGCGACCACAGCCGGGGCCGGCCCCCGGCCGTCGCCGAGGCTGGCGAGGACCGCGCGGTCGGTATCGAGCTGCTTTTCGGCGTTGAGGAGATCCTGGTTCGTCGCGAGCTTTTCGCCGAGTAGGCGGCGAATCCGCTCGACCTCGCGCGCGGCGAAATCGACGTCGATGCGCGCCCGCTGCATGTCGAGCGAGTCCTGCGGCACCGGCCCCAGCGTGAGGAGCGGCTGGCCGCGCCGCACGATCTCGCCGGCCACGACCGGGACGTCCACGACCTGGCCCGCCTTGAGCAGCGTCACGGTGCGCACCTTGGCCGGGTCGAACTCGACGGTGCCGAACGCCTCGAGGGTTTCCTCCACCGGGCCGCGCGTGACCGCTGCGGTGGCGACCGCCGCGCTCGGCTCCGCCTTGGTCGCCTCGGAGGGCTGCGGCCCGGAGCATGCCGGCACGAGGACGAAAGCCACCGCCGCGGCGAGCCATGCGAGCCGCCGGGTTCTCCTTACCCAGTTCGGAATCGTGATCACTGCGCTGAACCTCCCTTGGTCGCCGCCGCGTGAACGGCTCCCGGGCATGCGGCGTCGAGCGCAACATGGGCTTCGGCGAGGGCCTGCGACAGCGCCGCGTCCTGCAGCCGCTGGTCGAGCAGCGACGAACGGACGGTCTGGTACGAGAGCCTGTCGACGTCGCCGCGCGCCGCGGCCGCGCGCTCCCGCTCCTCGATCGACGCAAGCGGCGCCAGCGAGGCCCGGACGGTGGGAATTTGACGCTCGAGGAGGGCGATCATCGCCCCGGTTCCCGCGATCTCATCCCGCGCCGCGGCCGCACGCGCGTCGAACTCGTGCCGCAGGCGGGTGCGGGTGGCGTCGGCGAGCGCGACGCCCGCGCGGCCGCTGTCGAAGATCGGCAGAGCGAGCGAGACGAAGCCGCCGAGGAAGCGGACCGAACTCTCGTTGCGCTGCCGCGAGATGCCGATGGTGAGGGCGGGGAACTGCTCGAGCACGGCCAGCCGCACCCGCGCCTCCTGCGCGTCGTAGCCGCGCCGCAGGGCATCGAGGTCGAGCCGGTGGTCGAGGCACGCTGCCATGTCGGGCGCGGCCGCCTGGGCGACAGGCGCGCCGGCTGTGGTGGCCGTTACGGGGGCGACGTCGAGGCGCAACCCGGCGGGACGGCCGAGGAGGGCGAGCAGGATGTTCTCGCTCTCCGATTGCGCCTGCTCGAGGCCGTTGGCCTCGCGGCGGACGGTCTCCAGCGACGCGCGCTGGACGCCGAGCTGCGGCAGTGTCGCGTCCCCGGCCGCCACCGCTCGCTCCAGGAACGTCTCCGTCTCCTTCTGGAAGGTGAGCTCCGTGCGGACGATGTCGAGGCGGCGCCGGAGCCAGGCGAGACGCACCGTGAGCAGGCGCGCGTCCTGCGCCACCGCCCACTCGTGCCAGGCGATGCCGAGGTCCACCTGCGCGAGCTCGGCCTGCGCCGCGGCGCGCTTGGCGCCGCGCGTGCGCAGCGACTGCAGGTCGAACGCGACGCTCGCGGCGAGGGTGTTGACGAGCGGCGTCGGATCGGAGCTGGAGGGGTGCGTGGCCTCGAAGCTGAAGTCGGGGTTGCGGAGGAGGCCGGCGACGACGAGTTGCGCCTCGGCCTCGCCGTGGGCGTCGCGCTCGGCGCGCAACTGGGGGTTGAGCAGCACCGCCAGCACCGCGGCCTGGTCGGGGTCGAGACCGTGCGCGAGATCGAGCGTGATCGGCGCGAGGAGGGGATGGTGCAGCTCGGCGGCCGCGACCCGCAGGCGCGGGAGATCGAGCGGTGCCGGGCTGGCGAGCGCATCCCGTCCCGGCAGCGGCGCGGCGTGATACGTCGCACACGCCGCCAGCAGCGGCATCACGATCAGGCCGAAGAGAGGTCGGGGCATTCGCACGGTCTTTAATGGTAACTCAAACCAATTCATCGTCCCTCGTCGAAATTCAGCTGTCACTAGGAATCCCACCGCAGGCGGGACCGGCGGCGGGGCGCAGTCTCATGCTACGGCAAGATCACAGGAACCTCATGCCGAGCACCGAACCCTTCAAGCGACAACGAAAACACGCCGTTGGAGGGAAACGCGGAATCACACGCCGGTGGGGTGCAGCCATGACTGATCGGCTGCACCCCGGCCGTGACGTTCAGCGTTTGGGCGTGGGGGTCTGCTTCTGGTCGTTCTTCTTCTCGGCGGTTTCCTTCGCCGGGGTCTCGTGAACCGAGGAAAGGACCTTGCCATCGCCAGCGTCGATCTGGACCTCGTGGACGCCCACGGTGCCCTTCACCTTGAGGTCGAACGACCAGATCAGGCAGCCGTGCTCGGCCTCCAGCTCGGAATCAGCGACAGCGACGTCAGATGGGTTCTTGAATACCGCCTTGGCGGTGCGCTCCGCGTCGGCCTGGCTCACCTTGGCGAGCTTGGCAAGCTCCGCCTTCGTTGCGTTCTTGGGCGGGTGCACCGAGCACGGCATCGTGGCCGCCAGCGCCGCGCCGGTCGCGGCCAACATGACAATGGGAAGTATCCGAGTCAAACGGTTCATCTGTCCTCCCGTGCGCCTTGTCCGGCGCACATCTCTTCAGCGTTTATAGCAAGAGGGGGTGAAAGGAACATGGACCGGGGATGACGAAGCTGTCATTGGGGAAGGTCCGGGCGGATGGCACAGAACGCCAGTGGTTCCGGGTTGCGGCGTCGGGCGGTCAAAAGGTGGCCGCGAGGGAGATCGTGGTCCTCCAGCCGGAGAGGGCATTGCGCGGGCGCAGGTCCTTGACGACCGACAGGCGCAGACCCGGAATCATCGTTCGCGCCGGCAACTTCCAGTCGAGACGCAGGCCGGCGAAGGCGCCCTGCGAGGTCCGGTCGTGGAAGAACATCCCTTCCTGGCGCGCCGATGTGGATGACCGATACCCGAGGAGCCCGAACGCGCAGAGTTCGGAGCCGAGGACGTGCAGGACCGGCCGGCCGGCCTCGACCTGGACCCGCGACTCCAGGAACCTGCGTTCGGCCTCGAGCGGCGGTCCGTACACGAGCTGGAACGTTCCGCCGCCGCGCCAGCCCTGGCCTCCGTTGGCCGGGGGCGAATCGAGACCGAACGTGGCCGAGTAGCGGTTGGCGCCGTCACTGACGGTGAGGACCCGATCGGTCTCGTTGCGCGCCCGGAGGTACCCGAACCGTAGCACCGGATGCCACCGGTGCGGCCGGTCGCCGCCGGGCGCCCAGTCGACGAAGAAGCCGATCCCGGGGATCCCCTTCGACGAGAACGACGCCTCGATGCCGGGTTCCTCGAACGTGGACCGCCGGTACGGTTGCTGCACGCCGATCGCGAGGTTCCGCATCGGCGAGTACGAGACGCGGAGGACGGCAAGGGCAAAATCGAGCGACCCCGGAAACCGCTGCTCGTGTCCCTCGAGGTCCACGAACGAGTCGGCGGCGTAGAGGGAGTACTCGGTCTCCACGCGGGCGTGTCCGACCGGAGGCACGACGATCGAGCTGTTGGGGGTGAGCAGCTGGCCCCGCACGACGCCGGCGCTGGCCAGGGCCACGACGACCGTTGCAAGGCAGCAACGGCGCACGGGCGCCGTCATCGCCGCCCCATGTGCCGGCGCACATGCCCCTTGTGGACCCGGACCCCGGCGCTCGGCGCCGGCTGCGGCTTGTCGAGGACGAGCGAGTCGAACACCGACCCGTTGGGGTCGTGCGCCGTGAGATGGAGCGTGCCGCCGTCGATCTGGACTTCGGTGTAGCCGAAGCGCGCCGCGACGAACGCGGAGTAGTCCTCCTGATGAAAGCCGCTCAGCGGCGAGCCGCCGCCACCCTCGGTGATGTAGACGACGCCGCGGCCGGTGGGCACGAAGTCGCGGATCGGCCAGGTCCGCTCGTAGAGGTGGACGTGCCCGGAGAACACGATGTCCACGCCGAAGTGCTCGAACAGGGGGCAGAGGATCAGGCGCACGAGGTGGTTGGGGTGACCCGAGCTGTACGGTGGCTCGTGGAAGTACACGAACGTCCACGTCGCGGTCGAGGCCGAGAGCGTGCGCACGAGCCAGTCGTACTGCGGCGAGTCGGCGCCGTACGACGAACTCTCCACGTCGAGGCAGACGAAGAGCGCGTTGGCTTGCCGGATGGCGTAAAAGCGCGAGTTGGGCGTCACCCCGTTCGGCGGCACGACGAAGTTGGTGAGGTAGGGCGCGCCTCGGCTCGTCATGACGTCATGGTTACCCAGGGTGGGGAGGACCGGGCCGCGGAGCAACCAGCGTGCCAGTGGGAGGAAGAAGGTCTTGTCGTAGTTCTGCTGCGAACCCGTCGGGTAGACGACATCCCCCGTGTGCACCGCAAAGTCGGCGCCGCTCTCGACGAGCCGGTCCGCGATGTCGGTGAGCACGGATCCGCCCTCGGCCGTGTCGCCGATGACGGCGAAGCGGAAGCGCGTCTCCGACGCGTCCCGTGGGGCGCGGAACGAACTCTCCGGCGCCAGCTCGACGCCGCCCGAGAAGATCCGGTAGGTAATCTCAGCGCCGGATGGCAACCCTGCGATGGCGACTACGTGGCGCGTGCCCACATCGGGCGACGTGGCGGTGCGCCAGACACCGTCCGGGGCCGCGTAGTCCACGCGCGAGTCCGCCGCCGTGTCGGTGTTCCAGATCACGGCCACCGAGCTGTCCGATGGCCGCCCGAGGTAGGGTCCCCGGGTAAGCACGAGCGCAGAGGCCGGCGCAACCAGCGAAAGTGCCGTCACGCAGACGAGAACTGTCCGCTCCAACCACCGGGTGCCTCGCATTCTCACCTCACTGGAACCTTGCGGTTCCCTCGCTGGCAGCACTCTGGATATCCTGAATGACGCACGCATGTCGTGGGGATGACAACCCTGTCAAAGGGTTGACGAAGTGGTCCCGGCACGGAGGGAGGGCGACGAGGAAAGGAGAGTGAGGATCAGGTCTGCGGGTGCGGGTCGTTGGGTGTGGACCACCGACCGCGCCTGCTCCGGGCCGTGTGCCGTGTCCTAACGCGTCTGTTCTGGGAGGGAGGAGAGTAGTTGCAGAAGATCGATGTACCTCTGCGCGAACAGGGGAAGGCTGTAGCGAGCCGCGGCCGCGCGTGCCGCTGCACCCATCCGGCGGC
>NCBR01000312.1 GCA_002279285.1 Acidobacteria bacterium 37-71-11 | reverse complement strand
GACGACCGGGCCGACGATCACGCCCACGGTCCCGTGCGGGTCTTCGTCGCGCCACCGGCCGAGGACGGCGCCGACGTCCACGGCCGGCCGCATCCCGAGACGTTCGACGAGCTCGCGCGGCAGCTCGGTCTTCGCGAGCACGCGGAACCGCCCGGTCTTCTCGACGAGGCGCAGCGTCGTATGCCCGTACTGGACGTACCCCTCCGCCAGGCGCGCCACGATCGCCGCCGCCCGGGGGTCGGCCAGGAACGGCTCCATCGCCGGTGACCCGGCGCCGCCGTCGCACGCCGCCACGAACACCACCTCGGCGTCCGGCGAGGCGAACCGGCACGCCGCGTCGAGCGCCTTGTGCGCCTGGATTAACGTGTGGTCGGTGGGAAAGCCGCCCGCGGCCACGACCATGCGGCGGAACGGCCCGGCCTCGACCTCGAACCAATCGCGCACCTTCTCGCACGCCCGCGGGAACACCGCATCGAGCGAACCGCCCGCCGCCCACGCCGGTGCGCCCTCGGCGCCGGCCACCATCAGCAGCGCGAAATCCGGCGGGCGCAGGCACGCCGTGGCCAGGATCTCCTCCGCCACCGGGTTGCCCTCGATCACGCCGGGCTCGCAGCGGGGGTGGCGGCGCGGCGGGTCCCCCGCGAGGTCGAGAACTTTGCCGTGGTTGGCCTGGATCTCCGCGTACCCCGCCACGCCGGGGAACACCATCTTCGGGCCACCCCCGAAGCCGACGAAGTAGTGGTGCTGGACGGTCGAGACCGCCACCAGCAGGTCGGCCTCCACCGCGGCCCGGTGCAGGCGGACCGGCTCGCCCGACGCGAGGGTGCCGACCCGCACCAGCGCCGACTCGTCGCGGGCGTCGTGCTGCAGCACCCGCACGCCCGCCGGGAGCGGACCAACCAGGGCTGCGAGCTCCTGCTCGCCGGCCGGAGGGTGCGTGCCACAGGCCACCAGGACGGTGACCCCGTTCCCGGCCAGCCGGCCCAGCACGAGCGGCAGCACCTCCGGCAGCGCCGCCTTGCGCGTCGCGTCCGGGACCAGTACCGTGACGCGCCGCTTGCCGCGGGCCAGTTCGGCGAGCGACGGCCCGGCGGCGGGCCGGTCGAGCGCCGCCTCGACCAGCGCCGCCACCGGCGGCGCGTGGCGCGGCGCCGCCGGCCGCAGCTCCCGGCAGTGCAACCCGCGCAGGTCCGCCACGATCGAGCCCCGCCCGTATGGCAGTCGCAGGATCATCGCTTCATTGTAGGGGGTCGCCCACCGACCGGTGAAGCCGATCGTGAACGCTCAGCCGCAACGCTTCTCACTTCACCCCGGTCCCGGGCGGAACCTCGCTGTCGGGGCCGAGCAGGAACGGGGCGCCGTCGAGCGAGGCGGCGAGCAGCATGCCACGCGACTCGACGCCCATCAGGACCGCCGGCTTGAGGTTGGCGACAACGACGATCTGGCGGCCGACCAGTTGCTCGGGCTGGTAGCGATCGCCGATGCCGCCGACGATCTGGCGCGGCGCTGGCTCGCCGAGGTCCACCTCGAGCCGGATCAGCTTCTTCGACTTCGGCACGCGTTCTGCGAGCTTGACGGTCCCGACGACCAGTTTGACGCGGGCGAACTCGTCGATTCCGATTTGCTCGGTCGCGGCCGTTTGCGCCGCGGGAGCGGGAGTCGGCGCCGGTGCGCTGGGAGCCGGAGCCTGGGATGACGGTTGCACGGGTTTGTTCTCGTCCACCTTGACCTCCGCAAAGAACGCCTCGACATCCGCGCGCGGGAACAGCGCGCCCTCCGGCCCGAGCGCCTGAGAGGTCCCGAGGCCGCCCCACTCGAGCGACGCCGGAGCGTCGGGTACGCCGAGCTGCGCCAGCAAGCGCGCGCTCATCGCGGGCATGACCGGCGACACCATCACCGCCGCCAGGCGCAACGACTCGAGGCAGTTGTAGAGGATGTGTTGCAGCCGCGGCGAGGACGGCCCCTCGGCCTTCGCGATCCCCCACGGCGCCTTCTCGTTGACGTAGGCGTCCACGGCCGCGAGCAGCTCCCAGACCGCCTCGAGTGCGCGGTGGAACTCGTACGCGTCCATCGTCTCGCGCCAACGCCCCACCACCTGCTCGGCCTTGGTGCGCAGCACACTGTCGTCGCACGCCTCGGCCGGCGTGCGGCCGTTCCCGTAGCGGCGCGCCATCGCGAGCACACGCGAGGCGGCGTTGCCGAGCCCGTTCGCGAGGTCGGCGTTGTAGCGGGCGAGGAACCCCTCGTCGGAGAAGGTGGCATCCTGCCCGAACGTCATCTCGCGCAGCATGAAGTAGCGCAGCGCGTCGGGGCCGAAGCGCTCGAGCAGGGCGTCGGGCCGGACCACGTTGCCCAGCGACTTCGACATCTTCCGCTCGTCGCGCAGCCACCAGCCGTGGCCGAACACCTGGCGCGGCAGCGGCAGCCCCGCCGACATCAGGAACGCCGGCCAGTAGACGCAGTGGAAGCGCAGGATGTCCTTGCCGACGAGGTGCAGCGCGGCCGGCCAGTAGCGCTCGTACAGCGCGGCG
>NCBR01000311.1 GCA_002279285.1 Acidobacteria bacterium 37-71-11 | reverse complement strand
TGTCAGCTGTTCATGCGGCAGTTCAAGGACGGGGACACGATCGTGGCCGAGCCGTTCCGCTCCCGGGCGTTCCCCGTGATCAAGGACCTGGTGGTGGACCGCAGCGCCCTGGACAAGATCGTCCAGGCGGGCGGCTTCATCTCCGCCCGCACGGGCAGCGGCCCGGAGGCCAACGCCATCCTCATCTCCAAGGAGAAGGCGGACAAGGCCATGGACGCGGCGGCGTGCATCGGCTGCGGCGCCTGCGTGGCCGCCTGCCCCAACGGTTCGGCCATGCTCTTCACGGCGGCCAAGATCAGCCACCTCGGCCTGTTGCCGCAGGGCCAGCCGGAGCGCCACCAGCGCGCGTTGCGCATGGTGGCCAAGATGGAAGAGCTGGGGTTCGGCGCCTGCTCCAACCACGGCGAGTGCGAGGCCGTCTGCCCCAAGGGCATCACACTCGAGTTCATCGCCCGCTTGAACCGCGACTACCTCAAGGCCAGCATCGTCGCGACCGCGGAGTCCGTGAGGAACGTGTAGCGGTCGCCGGCTGGGCGGCCGGCCTCTAAGATTCAAGCAGGCCCAGCACGTCGGCCGGGTTCTTGAACGGCGCGACGAGGTAGACCCCGGCGGCGCGGCGCGGCGCCTCGGCGAGCATCGCGAGCGCACGCTCGGTCCCGACCTTGCCGGCGTCGGGGCCGGCGGCTTCGAGCCGCGCCAGCAACTCCTCCGGTACGTGGATCCCGGGCACCTCGTTGTGCAGGCGCAGCGCGAGCCTGAACGAGGGCAGCGGCCACACGGCGACGAGGGCGGGGAGCGGGAGCGCGCCGCCGCAGCGATCGAGCAGGCGCTCCCACGGCTCCCACGAGAAGAACACCTGGGTCATCGCGAAGTGCGCCCCCGCGTCGGCCTTGCGGCGGAGGCGCTCCACCTCGTGGCCGAGGTCGTCGGCGGCGGGGTTGACCGCGACCCCGAGGCAGTACGCGGGCGGCTCGCCGATCGGGTTGCCCGCGCAGTCGAACCCTTCGGCCATGCGGGCGACCGAGCGGACGAGTTCGAAGATGTCGACGTGGTTGACGTCGTGCACGCCCGGATAGTCGCCGAGCTGGGAGGGATCGCCCGAGATCGCGAGCAGGTTCCGGATCCCCGCGTGCCAGGCACCGAGGAGCTGCGCCTGCAGGCCCATCAGGCTCGCGTCGCGGGGCGTGATGTGCGGGACCGTCTCGATCCCGGTTGCGCGCTGGATCTCGGCCCCCAACCACAGCGACTCCATGCGCAGACGCGCGAGAGGGTTGGAGTTGATATCGAAGGCATCCACCCGGCCGGAGGCCGCGAGCGCCCGCGTCGCCTCGATGATCCGCTCAGAGTTCGTCCCGCGCGGGGGGTCGAGCTGTACGACCCGCACGAAGCGCCCCTCGGCGAGCTTGGCCGCAAGGCTCGATGCCGGGCGCGGGTGGGGCAAGGGCGCGGGCACGCGCCGCTCCTCGACGGCGACGGGGGCGCGGTGCGCGTGGGCGGGACTCATCCCTCGGACGGCGTCTGCCATCGCGCGGATATGCTCGGGACCGGTGCCGCAACACCCGCCGACGAGGCCGGCCCCGAGCTCGGCGGCGCGCCGGGCGAACCCGGCAAGGTAGCTGGGCGTGGCCGGGGGGAAGAAGATGCGGCCGTCGCGGCGCACCAGCGATCCGGCGTTGGGCATCACGGCGAGCGGCCTGGACGCGTCTGCAAGGCACTCGACGATGTCGAGCGTCCCCTGCGGCCCCGGCGCACAGTTGACGCCGGCGGCGAGCACGTCGCAGGCGAGCAGCTCGCGGACCTGAGCGGCCAGCTCGGGGTGGCTCTCAGGGAGTCTCTCGAACGGAAACGTGAGCATGGCGACGAGCGGGAGGTCGGTGGCGCCGCGCGCCGCCTCGATCGCAAGGAGCAGCTCGTCGAGGCGGAAGAACGTCTCGAGGATCAGCAGGTCCGCGCCGCGCCCCGCGAGGATCGCCGCCTGCTCGGCGTGGGCGCCGGCGATCGCCGAGCGGCCCGCGCGCTCGTCGAGGTCGATCACCCCGGCGAGCGGGCCGATCGACCCGGCGATCAGACAGTCCACGCCGGCGATCTCGCGCGCCTCACGAGCCAGTTTGACGCCAGCGGAGTTGAGCGCCTCGACCCGGTCGCCGGCTTGCAGCCGCTCGAGACGCGGGCGCGACGCCGCGAACGTCGCGGTCTCGATCAGCTCGGCGCCGGCCGCGAGGTAGGCAAGGTGGATTTCGAGCACTTGCCGGGGGTAATCGAGCGGTGCAAGGTCGAGGTGCACGCCTGCCGGCACCCTGGTGAGCAGCTCCGACCCCATCGCCCCGTCCGCCACCACGACGTGGTCGGCGAACCGGCGGACCGTACGCGCGTGATCCATCTCCGCATTGTATAGGTTGGTCTTCGCCAACGGCATTCCGCTCGGCCTTGCTCCTTGTTCTTCCACTGCGTGGAGGCTGTCTTGCTTGCCGGTCCCGCGGGTGGCCGGATGCGGGCCCGGGCGCCCCCGCGCCCGAGCCCGCATGCTCCTGTGCCC
>NCBR01000112.1 GCA_002279285.1 Acidobacteria bacterium 37-71-11 | reverse complement strand
GTGGCCCACGACCCGCGCGCGCGGGTTCTCGGAGGGAAAGATGGAGACTTTTCGCGGGAGCTACCAGGCCACCGTCGACGACAAGGGCCGCCTGAAGCTCCCGGCACGCCTCAAGGGCCAACTCGAAGAGTGGCACGGCGCGCGCGTGTTCGTCACGTCCCTCTCGCCGTTCGAGCTCCGGGTGTACCCCCTTGCGGTGTGGGAGGAGCTCGAGCGCCGCTTCCTGGCTCGCCCTTCGATGGACCCGCTGGTGCAGCGTCTCCTGGAGCACGCCAACTACGGCCAGGAGGACGAGGTCGACGCACAGGGGCGCGTGCTGGTCCCCGCGCTGCTGCGCGAGATCCTGCAGGGCAATTGCGAGGTGGTCGTTTCGGGACGCGGGCGCTTCCTCGCCGTCGTCGCCCGCGACCGCGTCCAGGCCGAACTGGCCACGGCGTTCACCAACGAGGAACTTGTTGCCCTCGCTGCCCTGGAGCAGTGATGCCCGATGCGTGCGGCCGAACACCAACCGGTCCTGGTCGCGCAGGTCGTGGAGGCGCTGGCGCCCCCCGAGACGGGATGGGTCGTCGATGCCACGGTCGGCCTCGGGGGCCACGCCCGCGCCCTGCTCGCGGCGCGCCCCGGCCTGCGCCTGCTCGGTCTCGACCTCGACCCCGGCGCGCTCGAGCTCGCGCGCGGGCGCCTCTCGGAGTTTGGCTCACGCGCGACGCTCGTCAACGCGTCGTACTGGCGGCTCGCCGAGGTTGCCCACGACCACGGCGTGTCGGCCGCCGATGGGGTGCTGTTCGACCTCGGGGTCTCGTCGCTGCAGCTCGACACCCCGGAGCGCGGGTTCTCCTTCCGCCACGACGCGCCCCTGGACATGCGCTTCGGACCGAACGGGGCGACCGCGGCGGATCTCCTGGCCGAATGCTCGGAGGAGGAACTGGTGTGCGTGTTGCGCGACCTCGGTGAAGAGCCACGAGCGCGGCGGGTGGCGCGGGCGATCGTGAGGGCCCGCCTGCAGCGCCCGCTGGCCACGACCGGCGAGCTGCGCCGCGTCGTGCACGCCGCTCTCGGCCCGGCGCGCGGCCGCATCGACCCGGCGACCCGGACGTTCCAGGCGCTGCGTATCGCCACCAACCGCGAGCTCGAAGGGATCGCGCCCGCCATCGAGCAGGCGGCGCGCCTGCTGCGCCCCGGTGGCCGTCTCGCGGTGATCGCGTTCCACTCGCTCGAGGACCGCCTCGTCAAGCGCGCCCTGCGCCACCTGTCGGGCCGCTGCGTCTGCCCGCCCGGCAGCTTCGCCTGCAGCTGCCGGCCGGAACGGCTGCTCGAGATCCTGACACCACGCCCGCTGACGCCGGACGAGGCCGAAGTGGCGGCCAACCCGCGGGCTCGCTCCGCCAAGCTGCGCGCCGCCCGGAGGGCGGGATGAACGTCGGCGGCTACCGGCCCAGCAACAGCTGGCTGCGGCGCCAGCTCGACACCAGCTGGCACCGATGGGTGGCCCTTTGCTTTGCCGGGGCGGCCGCCGTGAGCGTCGTCATGGCGGCGTTCATCGCGCCGCGCCAGGCGACGTTGCGGATGGAGTACGAGATCGCACAGCTCTCGCACTCGGTCGACCACCTCGAGGGGGAACAGCGCCGCCTGCTGCTGGAACGCGAGGCGCTGACTTCACCCGCCCTGCTGGCGACGCAGCTCGACACGCTCGGGCTGGTTCAGGTCGGACCCGACCGGGTGGGCCGCCTCACGCCGACGGGCGACCTCGTCCTCCCCAAACCGACGCCGACACCGGCGCGGCCGAACCCCGCTCGGAGGGGCCGCTGATGGTCAACAGCGCGCGGTTGCGCTGGATCGCTTGGGCGCTGGGGGCGTGGACCGCGGTCGTGGTGGGCCGTCTCGTGCAGGTGCAGGTGCTCGACCACCGGATGTGGGAGGCCGAATCGGCGCGCCAGCGCGAAGGCACGATCGAGATCGAGGAGCCCCGCGGCGATATCGTCACCCGCGACGGCCGCCTGCTCGCCGGCAGCCTCGAGCAGGTCTCCCTGTACGCGAACCCCCGCCAGATCCCGCGCGCAGCCTGGACCAAGGTGGCCTCGGGCATCGCCGCGCTGGTCGGGCAGCCCGCAGCAACGGTCCTCGCGGAGCTCGAGGGGCATGACGGCTTCTTCTACGTCGCGAAAGACCTCGACCCCCGGGTCGCGGACGCCGTCAGCCGGTTGCGCCAGCGCGGCGTCGGGACGTTGCGCACCGAACGCCGCGTATACCCCAACGGCGCCCTCGCCGGGCCGACCGTCGGCTTTCTCGATGCCGAGGGGCACGGCCAAGCCGGCCTCGAAGCGTTCTACGACCGCACGCTCCGCGGCGTGCCGGGCGTGTACCGCGTGTTGCGCGACGGCAAGCTGTCGCCCACCCAGCTCGACCCCCGCCTCGAGAAGGCCGGCCGTCCGGGCCAGTCGCTGATCCTCAGCCTGGACTGCCGCATCCAGCAGGCGGTGGAGCAGGAGCTTGCCAGCACCCTCGCCCGCACCGGCGCCCGCGGCGCCTCCGCCGTCGTCATGGACCCGGCCACCGGCGAGCTGCTCGCGCTCGGCTCCGCCCCTTCCTACGACCCGGGGCACATCGGGCAATCCCCGCCCGACGCCCGCCGCAACCGCGCCGTCGAAGATGCTCTCGAGCCCGGATCCACGTTCAAGCCGTTCATCGTGGCCGCGGCCGTCACCGCCGGCGTGCTCAACCCGTTCGAGATGGTCGACTGCTCCGGCGGCGGCGTCCAGATCGCCCACTTCTTCATTCGCGACCACGCCCGTTTCGGGCTGCTGCCGGTACGGGAGATCCTCGCGCAGTCCTCCAACGCCGGCGCGATCCGCATCGCGTACCGCGTCCCCCCCGACCACCTCGACGAGATGATCCGCGCCTTCGGCTTCGGCCAACCCACCGGCGTCGGCCTGCCCGCCGAAACGCGCGGGCTCTACCACGGGCCGCGTTTCTGGTCCGTGCTTTCGCGCGCCGGTCTCGCCCTCGGCCAGGAGATCAGCGTGACCTCGCTCCAGCTCGCCCAGGGGTATTCGGTGATCGCCAACGGCGGCATGCTCGTCCACCCGCGGCTCGTGCTCGACACGCGCGACCGCGACGGCCGGTCGGTGGCGCCCGCCCAGCCCCAGCCCGGGACCAGGGTAATGCCCGCCGTACTCGCCGGCCAGATCGCCACGATGCTCGAATCGGTCGTCGAGGAAGGCACCGGCAAGGCGGCGGGCGTCCCCGGCTACCTCGTGGCCGGCAAGACCGGCACCGCGCAGCGTGCGTCGCGCGGGAGTTACACCGGCGGGCGCCACGTCGCGTGGTTCGCCGGGTTCCTCCCGATGCCCGACCCCAAGGTCGTCATCGTCGTTTGCGTCGATCAACCGGTCAGCGACTACTGGGCTGCCGACATCGCGGCGCCGGCGTTCGGCCGGATCGCCGCCCGCGTGGTCACGCTTCTCGGCCTGATGCCGGAAGCGGGAGGGCAAGCGTGACCCTGGCCCAGCTCGCCACCGCTTGCGGCGCGTCGCTGCGCGGGAGGGACGCCGAGGTGCTCGGCATCACTCACGTCGCACAGGACGTGCGCCCGGGGTGGGTGTTCGCGGCGGTCGAGGGCCGCAAGCGCCATGGGATCGAGTTCGCGGCCGCTGCCATCGAGCGCGGAGCGGTGGCGATCCTCTCCGACCGCGACCCGGGGCCGGCGGCGGCGTGGCTATTTGCGGCTCAACCGCGCCGGGCGATGGCCCTGGCGTCCTGGGCCGTGGCGGGACATCCCGAGCGACGGCTGCGCCTGGTCGGGGTGACGGGGACGAACGGCAAGAGCACCGTCGTGGACCTCATCGGCCACATCGCCGCGGCGGCAGGGGAGCGGCCGGGGACGTTCGGAACTCTGGGGTACACGCTGCCACAGCGCAGCGAGCGCGCGGCCCGCACGACGCCGGAGGCCACCGACCTTGCGCCTCTCCTCGCCGAGCTCATTGAAACCGGTGGCACGTTGGCGGCGCTCGAGGTCTCGTCGCACGCGATCGCACTCGACCGTATCGCCGGACTCGAGTTCGACGTCGTGGTGTGGACGAACCTTACCCGCGACCACCTCGACTTCCACCGCGGCCTCGAGGACTACTTTGCGACCAAGGCGGCCCTGTCCGACCGGCTGCGGGACGACCCGCCCGGCCGCCGCGTCATCGGCGCCGACGACCCGTTCGTGGCGCGTCTGACGACGTCCCCGCGCCCTGGCGACCTCACGTTCGGGCTCGCTCCCGGCCGCGACGTCACGGCGTCCGGGATCGTCTGCGATGCCGGCGGCACGACGTTCATCCTCCACACGCCCGCCGGAGAGGCGGCGGTGCGGCTGCCGCTGGTGGGCCGGCACAACCTGCGCAACGCCCTGGCGGCCGCGGCCGCGGCGGCCGCGCTCGGGTGGCCGCTCGACGCGAGCGTGCGCGGCCTCGCGGGTGCTTCGCCGCTCGCCGGCCGCCTCGAGCCGGTCGCGGCCGGAACCGCCTTTCCCGTGTTCGTCGACTACGCCCACACCCCCGACGCGCTGGAGCAGGTCCTGCTGGCGCTGCGCGAGGTCGGCGAGAAGCGCCTCGTGGTCGTGTTCGGCTGCGGCGGCGACCGCGATCCCGGCAAGCGCGCCCCCATGGGCGAGACGGTCGGCCGGCTGGCGGACGTCCCGGTCGTGACCTCGGACAACCCGCGCAGCGAGGACCCGCAGGCGATCATCGACCAGGTCGTCGCGGGGGTGCGCGCCTCCGGCAATCCGCGCGCCCTCGCGATCCCCGACCGCCGCGAAGCGATCGCCGCCGCGCTCTCGCTCGCCGACGAGCGCTGCATCGTGCTGGTGGCCGGCAAGGGCCACGAGACGGAACAGGTCTTCGCCGACCGTACGGTGCCGTTCGACGACCGCGCGGTGGTGCGCGAACTCGCGCAGAGGAAACGGGCATGATCCGCCGCAGCGCCGGCAACATCGCGCGCTTGCTCGCAGCCGACCTGCGGGGCGACGCGGGCACGCCGGTGGTCGGGGTCGCGATCGACTCGCGCGCCGTGCAGCCCGGCAACTTGTTCGTTGGGCTGCCGGGGGCCCGCGTCGACGGTTGCGACTTCGCGCCCGCGGCGGCCGGAGCCGGGGCGACGGCCGCCCTTCTGAGCCGCCCTCTCGAGCTCGACCTGCCCCAGATCGTGACGCCCGACCCGCTCGCCGCATTGCAGCGCCTCGCCGCAGTCGAGCGCGCCGAGGCCGCCTACCGCCTCGCCGCGGTCACGGGCTCGATCGGCAAGACGACCACCAAGGAGTTCCTGACCGCGCTGCTCGGCACCTCGTACCCGGTCGGGTGCACGAGCGGCAACCGCAACTCCGAGACCGGCTTCCCGGTCGAGCTGTGCAACCAGGCCGAGGGGATCGCCTGGATGGTGGCCGAACTCGGCATGAGCCACGCCGGCGAACTCGACCGCCTCGGCGCCATCGCCCAGCCCGACGCGGTATTGATCACCGTGGTGGCTCCGGTCCACCTCGAGTTCTTCCCCGACATCGAGGCGATCGCCGAGGCTAAGGCGGAGCTCATCCGCCACCTCAACCGCGACGGCATGCTCGTCCTCAACGCCCGCGACCCGCGGGTCGCGGCGTTCGCGCCGCGGTTTGCCGGCACCGTCCTGCGCTACGGCGTCCCCGGCGCGTCCGACCTCTGGATCGACGACTACCAGGGCCGCGGCCTGCTGGGAGCGACATTCACGCTCGCCGGCTCTCTCGGGAGAGTCCCCGTCGAGTGGTCGCTGCCCGGCCGCCATCAGGCCGACAACCTGCTCGCGGCCGCCACCCTCGCCCTCGCGCTCGGCGTCGTGCCGGCGATGGCCGCGGCGACGGCCGCACTGCTGCGCCCCGCCCCGCGCCGCGGCGAGGTCTACACCCTCGGCAACGGGGTCACGCTGGTCGACGACAGTTACAACTCGTCGCCCGAGGCGGCGCGCGCACTGCTCGCCTTGCTCGCCGCCACACCGGGGCGCCGGGTGGCGGTGCTGGGCGAGATGCTCGAACTCGGGTCGGCCTCGGCCGCCCTCCACCGCGAGGTGGGCCGGCACGCCGCGGCCGCCGCGAAGGTCGTCGTTGCGGTGGGCGGCGCGGGCGCCGCTGAGCTCGCCGGCGCCGCTGCCGGCGCCGAGACGCACCGCGCCGCCACCGCGGCCGAGGCGCTCGAACTCCTGCGCGGCCTCGTGCGCCCCGGCGACATCGTCCTCGTCAAGGGCTCGCGCGGGGTCGGCCTCGACGCCGTGGTCGACGGCCTGCGCGCGGAGGCGGCCTGATGCTGTACTGGCTCCTCTACGAGCTGCACGCCGGTTGGGGCCCGTTGAACGTCTTCCGCTACATCACGTTCCGAGCGGCGCTCGCCATCCTGACGGCGCTGGTGATCGGCATCGCGTTCGGCCCGGTGCTCATCCGCACGCTGCGCAACCGTCAGATCGGCCAGTCGATCCGCGAGGAAGGTCCCGAATCGCACAAGGCGAAGGCGGGCACGCCGACGATGGGGGGGCTGCTGATCCTCGCGGCGGTCGTGGTCCCGATCCTCCTATGGGGCGACCTCACCGAGCCGTGGATCTGGGTCGTGACCGGAACCACGCTGGCGTTCGCCGCCATCGGGTTTCTCGACGACCTCCTCAAGGTGCGGCGCGGCAAGAACCTGGGTCTGCACGCCTGGCAGAAGTTCGGGCTGCAACTGCTTGCCGGACTCGCCGCCGCCACCGCGATCCGGTTGGTGGCCGGCCACTCGCCGTACGCCGGGGAGCTGGTGGCGCCGTTCTTCAAGAACGCCCACATCCCTCTGGGCTTCCTGTACATCCCGTTCGTCGCGGTGGTGCTGGCGGGCTTCTCCAACGCCGTCAACCTCACCGACGGGCTCGACGGCCTCGCGATCGGCTCGGTCTTGATCGCCTTCGGCACCTACACCGTCTTCACCTACATCGCCGGCAACGCCAGGCTCGCCAAGTACCTGCTGATCCCGTCGGTGGCCGGCGCCGGCGAGGTCACGGTGTTCTGCGCCGCCATGGTCGGCGCATCGCTCGCGTTCTTGTGGTTCAACTGCCACCCGGCTCAACTGTTCATGGGCGACGTCGGCTCGCTCTCGCTCGGCGCCGCGATCGCGTGCACGGCCGTGATCGCCAAACAGGAACTGCTCCTCGTCGTGGTCGGCGGGTTGTTCGTCGCCGAGGCGCTCTCGGTGATCCTCCAGGTGGCGAGCTTCAAAACCAGGGGCAAGCGGGTCTTCCGCATGTCCCCACTGCACCATCACTTCGAGCTGTCCGGCTGGGCCGAGACGCAGGTGGTGGTGCGCTTCTGGATCGTCGCGCTGGTGTTCGCGCTCATCGGCCTGGCGACGTTGAAACTGCGATGATGACGACGCGACCGTCCGCCGCGGTGGTGGTGGGCCTCGGGGCCTCCGGGGTCGCAGCCGCAACGCTGCTCGCCCGGGACGGGTGGCGCGTCACCGTCAACGACCGCGCCACCGAATGGGAGCTCGACGCGAGCCTCGGCCGCCTCCCGGACGGCGTCGCCGCCGTCCTCGGCTGCCACCCAACCACGCTCCTGGACGACACGGCGCTGGTCGTCGTCTCGCCGGGAGTGCCGTGGGACCTCCCCATGCTGGTGGAAGCGCGCCGGCGCCGGATCGAGGTGATCGCCGAGGTGGAGCTGGCGGTGCGCTCGATGCCGGGCGTGCCGATCGTCGGTGTGACCGGTTCCAACGGCAAGACCACCGTCACCTCGCTGCTCGGCGACATCG
>NCBR01000001.1 GCA_002279285.1 Acidobacteria bacterium 37-71-11 | reverse complement strand
CGAAGGCGAACCCCGAAGAGGACATGGCGGCGACCGAGCGGGTGCTGTACGCCGTGCCGATCGTGCTGCGGCGCCTCCTCCGCCGCGCCGAGCCCGACCTCCGACGCCAGGCGTGGGAGCGGGTCAAGGCGAACTTCGAGGGCCGCCTCCGCGACGGCCGGCCGCTCGTCGGCCTGTATGTCTGCGAGTCGCTGGAGATTTGCTTGGAGCACGTTCCGGTCGAGGACCGGCCCGGCCTCGTGGCGTTCGCGGCGGCGTGGTGCGAGCACCCGGTCGCCGCGACCCGGTTGATGGCGTGGCGGCTGCTGCTCGCGCTCGCGCGCGGCGCCGCCGGACAGCCGGAGGCGCTCGCCGGCCTCGCCGGTCGCGTCGAGGCCCTCGGTCATCGCGGCGGCGATTTCTTGGTGGCCGAGCTCTTCCTGCTCGAGGAGATGGGCGAGGCGTGCGCGCTGCCGCACGTTGCCGAGCTCAGCCGGAGGCTGAGGCTCGAGGGGCGCGACCCCGTTCGCGAGGTCCTCCTGCGCAACCTCAAGAGCCGCGTGGACTGGGTCGAGAAGAAAGTGAACTGCGACTTCCTCGTCTTTTCCGCGGTCGCGCGGCGCGCCGAGGAGCGCGACCCCGGCTCGTACTTCGCCAACGAGGTCGCCTCGCACTTCGCGAACCTGTTGAAGGTGAGCCGCGTCGAAGGCACGCGGTTCCACGCCGGCCGTTCCCTGCTGGCGTTGTTGCCCCTCCTGACCGTGCCGCAGCGCAACGACGTCATGGTCGAGCTGCTGCGCTCCCTGGAGCTCGACGTCGAGGCGGTAACGCGCTACATCCCGCGCTTTCTCGCCTCGGTGCTCGCGAGTCTTCCCGAGCAGGAGTTCCTCGAAGCGCTGGACGACATCGAGGGCAACGTGCGGCGGGGAAACGAGCCGCTGCAGCGCCTCCTGCTGCAAACCGCCGGCTGGCTCCTGACCGCCCTCGACGCCGCCACCCTCCAGGGCGGGGTGCTGCGGCGTCTCACCGGGATGCTGCTCGGCTCGCTCGCGGAGTCGCGGTCATCGACGGCCGTCGAGGGGTTCGCGCAGATCGCGATGATGCTCGAGCGGCTCTCGGAGCGCCCCGACGACGGTCGGCTGCGCGCGTTCCTCCTCCTGGCGAGCAAGAAGCTCCTGACGCTGACCACTCACCGGGGCGGGGATCGGGTGCGCTTCTTCCTCGTCGGGTCGGCACTCAACCGCCTCGACCGCGCGATCGCATCGTTGCACCCGGCGCTGCGCTTCCCCGAGCGCCCCGCCGTGGCGTTCATCCCCGGCACGTTCGACCCGTTCACGAGCGCGCACCGGGCCGTGGTGGCCCGGGCTCTCGAGCACGCCGCCGAAGCGGTCGTGCAGATGGACGACTACTCGTGGCGGAAGCACGCGCTGCCGCGCCAGCTCCGGGAGGATCTCGCGTGGATGGCGCTCGCCGACATGCCCGACGCGTACCTGGCGCCGTTCCGACCGCCGGTGAACCTGGCGCGGCGGGTTTCCGGCGTGCGCCAGCTCCGGCGCGCGTTCGGCCGGCGCGAGCTGCTGATCGTCGTCGGCTCCGACGTGCTGTCCGGCGCCAGCGCCTATGCGAAGCCCGAAGGCGAGATCTGGGAGATCCCCCACCTCGTCGTGGTGCGGGATGGGGCCGGCCCCGAGGGCTGGCGGGATAGGATCGGCGGCTTCCGCGGCGGGGTCACGGTCGTGCCGGTACCGGACCAGGTGCGGGCGGTGTCCTCGACGGCGTTGCGGGCCGCTCTCGACCGCCGCGGCGACCTGGACGCGCTGTGCCACCCGCTCGTCGCGCGGACGCTGCTGGAGCGGCGGCTCTACGTCAACTACCCGGCCTACAAGGAACAGGTGCCGCTTCCGGATGACCGTGTCGAGTGCCGTGCCGCCGGCCGCCACCACGATGTCACGGTGTGCGAGCTGAAGAGCCCGGACGCGGAGCAGGGCCCCGCCGCTTCGATCCGTTGGCGCACGGGCGCGGCGGCTTCGTTGCCAACCGTCCCGGGAGGGGGAGGTCCGCTGCCGGTCAGCGACGGGCGACTGGTCGGCGATGGGGCGCTCGTCGAGACCGTCGGGCCCCCCGGGGCAGGGGGCGATGGCGGGTCGCTGCAGCGGTTGCTCTCCGACGTGCTCGGACGCTGGCTCGACGCGGGCCTGCTCTTCGCCCTGGTGCCGCTCGACGGGCGCGACGGCGGGGCGCTCGCAGACGCCCTTAGGCCTCTCGGGGCGGCCGTCCCGCAGCGAGGCGCGCAGCCGGGCGGCGGCCTCGCCGTCCTCCGCCTCGAGCACCCGCTGGTGCTGCTCTGGGACATCGAGAACGTCCTGCAGCCCCCGTACACCGGCGCTCCCGCCGTACGGCGGGCGCTCGCCTCCGGCCGCGCGGCGCTCGCCGGGTTCTTCGCGGCGTTGGCTCCGGGCGACGCACTGCTCCACCTGCACGAGGAGCAGCTCAAGCGGCAGGTCGTGCAGTGGGCGCAGGGGGTCCTGGGTGATCAGCCGGCCCGGCGCCGCTGGGTGACGCTCGGCCTCGGGCGGCAGTTTTCGCGCGACATCGTCGGGGAGTACCCAACCGTCGCGATCGACCTCGAGCGCCTCCTGACCTGGCGGGGCTCGGAGGGGGGCACCGCCCCCCGCGTCGGCAGCCCCTCCCTCGGGCTGCAGCTCGCGGTTGCGCGCGAGCTTGGCCGCAACGCCATTGTGCTCGCGCCGTTCCTCGACAGCGCGGAAGCGGTGCTTCAGGTCAACGATGCGGCGCAGGCGGCCGGCCTGCCCGTGCGCGAGGTGTTGATCGGCGTGACCAACGCCTCGGTGCGGACGACGCTCGATCTGCGCGGGATTCCGCACCGCTGCGGCGCGGTGGTACCGGGGTGGCGCGGCGTGCTGCGGGAGAGCGCGACGGCCCCGTACGTCGGTGGATGGAGCATCGTCGGGCGCGACCCGCTGGAGACCGGGTCGCTGCTGCCCTCGCTCAACGATTGCCTGCCCTACCGCCACCCGCGGCACCTTGGGCTCTCGGGCTCCGACGCGTTCGACTTTTCGCGCCTGGCGCTCGCCCATGCGCATGCCGTTCTCCTGGCGCTCGAGGAGACGTTCCGCGAGCGCGAGGGACGGCTGCTGGCGGTGCAGGACCTGGGTGCGGTGGTGCGTACGCCGCGGTGCCCGCCGATGCCGCAAGGGTTCCTGCCGCCGCGCGACCGCTTCCCGAGCGACCTGGTCGCCGAGGACATCGAGGCGCTGGCGCGGTTGCACCCCCAGACGCACGCCGCAGGCCGCGAACGCTGGAGGGAGCGGTGAGACTGTTCGGCCAGGGGCGCGCGGCCCTGGTGGGCGACCCTGCAACCGCTGAGCGGCTTGGCTGGGGCACGCGCCGTCGCTCGCGGCCCGACCCGGAGTTGATTCTCTCGCCGCGCGAGGGGGACCCGCGGCGCGAGCCGTGGGTCGCGCCGCCGTGGTACCGGCCGGCGCTCCGGCTCGAAACGCTGAGACACGGGCCGGCGCGGCAGCCGCACTGGACCTACCTGACCGCAGCTCCGGGCGTGGCGCGTGACCTGGCCAGGCTCGCCGCGCCGCCCGACCCCCGCGGGTTTTCGGTCGGCCTCGCCGGCCTGGGCAGGGTCGGCGGGGTCGCCGCGACGGTTCTTGCGGCGGCGCCGAGCCGCGTGTCGGGCATCCGCGAGCTGGTGATCCATGACGTCGATGCGGCGAACCAGCAGCGCTGGCTGCTCGAGCTGGGCTCGATCGCGCGCTGGCAGGGGCGGGGCGAGCTGCCCCTCGTGCGGGCGGCCGGGCCCCGCGAGATCTTCGAGCGGTGCGACGCGTTCCTGTTCGCCGCGACGGACGGCGTGCCGCCGCTCGGCACCCGGGGCGAGGTTCGCATGGTCCAGCTGGCGCCCAACCGCGCGATCCTGCGCGGCTTCCTCGCCGAGGCCCGACGAGCGGCGTTCGCAGGGCTGTTCCTCATCGTCTCCGACCCGGTGGAGTGGCTCGCCCAGTCGGTGTTCTTCGACAGCAACTCGGACCGGCAGGGACGCTTTGTGGGCGACGGCCTGGCGCCGGAGCGGATCGCGGGGCTGGGCCTCGGCGTGATGTGGGCGCGGGCGCTCGCGGCCGCCCGCCGCCGGGGTTGGAGCGAAACGGTTGCGAGGGCCGGGGCGGCGTACGGGCCGCACAGCAAAGAGGTCGTCGCGTTCGATGACGTCGCGAGGCCGGACCGGACTCGCTCGGAGCGGCTCAGCCGCGCGGCTCGGGAGTGCAACTTCAAGGTGCGCGACCTCGGGCACCTGCCGTACGTCGGGCCGGGAGTGTCGTCAGTCGGGCTGATGCTGCCTCCGCTGCTCGCCGGTCGCGAGGCCCTCGCGAGCGTGTTCGTGGACGGGGTCTACTTCGGCGCGCCGGCGCGCCTGACCTGGGGGCTCTACCCCACCGGCCGCCGGATGGCGGACGAGGTCTGGACCGCCCTTGCCGGTCTCCACGCGCGGTTGCGGGCGCGGGCCCGGGCGTTGGACCTGCTGTGGGAATAGCGTCCGCCGGCCGGAACCCGGCGGTCGGAGCATCGTTCCTCATCGAGATCCCGATCGACAGCGGGTGCGGCGCCACCGGGGCTCGGCCCGCGGCCGCAGCGCCCGAGGAGGCGTGATGAAGCCGAACGAAACTCATTTCCACCGCCGGCCGTGGCACCTGGCCCGGCACATGGTCTCCGGCGTGTTCGCGCTCCTGCCGCTGGCCGTTGGAACGCTCGGTCTCGGCATGGCGATCTACCACTGGGTCGAGGGCCTGCCGTGGCCGGACTCGTTCCTCAACGCGGCGATGCTGCTCGGCGGGATGGGTCCGGTGGACCCGCTGCGCACGACCGCAGGGAAGTGGCTTGCCGGACTCTACGCCCTGTTCGCCGGGGTCGTCTTCCTCGTGCTCGCCGGCGTCATGCTCGCTCCGGTCATCCACCACGTCCTGCAGCGCTTTCACATGGAGTCCCAGGCGGATGGCGGCGCCGGGGGCGTGCCGCCCGCGCAGGGTTGAGCGGGCGTCGCGGTCGGCTAGAATCGGCCGCCCGCTCTTTGGGCCGGGGGGACCATGTCACGACTGATCCGCATCGCGCACTCGCCGGACGCCGACGACGCCTTCATGCACTACGCCGTGGTGCACGGCAAGGTGGGGGCCGAGGGGCTGCGCTTCGCCGAAACGCTTGCCGACATCGAGACCCTGAACCAGAAGGCGAAGGAGGGGCTGTACGAGGTGACGGCGGTCTCGCTGCACGCGTTCGCGCACCTCGACGAACGCTACGCGCTGCTCAACTCCGGCGCCTCGCTCGGCGACGGCTACGGCCCGGTGGTCCTGGCCCGCCGGCCGCTGGCGCGCGGCGATCTCGCGGGCATGACCGTGGCGACGCCGGGCGCGCTCACCTCGGCCCGTCTCGCCCTGCAGCTCTGGCAGCCCGCCGCGCGTTGCACCGATGTCCCGTTCGACGCGGTGATGGACGTGGTGCGCCGCGGGGATGCGGACGCGGGCGTGGTCATCCACGAGGGCCAGCTCACGTTCGCCGACGAGGGGTTCGCCAAGGTCGCGGACCTCGGGGAGTGGTGGACCGGCGAGACCGGGACACCGCTGCCGCTGGGCGGCAACGCGATCCGCCGCGACCTCGGCGAGCCGTTGATGCGCCGGGTCGCCGGGGTGCTCGAGGCCTCCATCCGCTGGGCGCTCGAGCATCGCGAGGAGGCGCTCGCGCACGCGCTGTCGTTCGGCCGGGGTCTGGACCACGCCAAGGGCGACCGCTTCGTCGGGATGTACGTCAACGAGGCGACCCTCGACTACGGCGAGCGCGGGCGGCGGGGGGTGGAGCTGTTCTACCGCCGCGCGCACGAAGCCGGGTTGATCCCGGGGCTCCCGCGCCCCGACTTCGTGCGCGGCTGAACGCCTCGCCGCGCCTCGTCGCGCCGCCCCGCTTTCTTGCTAGTATTCGCCGATGATCGGGCGAGCAGCGCTAATGTGCGTGCGCACCGGTCCCCAACGCGGGACCGGCGCGGCGCCGCCCGAACCTCCACCTCCAGGGAGACACCAATGACCCAAGGTCGCAGCAGGTACGAGTGGTTCGCCATCGGCGACGTCAACGGATTTTTCGGCCTGATGTTCGACAACGTGACGGTGCTGTCGTTCCTGGCCGGCATCCTCGTGTTCGCATTCGGCTTCCCGGCCGACATCGTGTACACGAAGATGTTCCCCGGCACCGCCTTCGGCGTGCTGTTCGGCGACCTCGTCTACACCTGGATGGCGTTCCGCCTGGCGCGGAAGACGGGGAACCCGAGGGTCACGGCGATGCCGCTCGGCCTCGACACGCCCTCGACGATCGGGATCGCGCTCGTGGTGCTCGGCCCCGCCTTCGTGTCGCTCAAGGCGCAGGGGATGGCGCCCCACGACGCCGCGATGATGACCTGGTACATCGGCATGGCCACGATGGTCATGATCGGGGTGATCAAGCTCGTGCTCTCGTTCTGCGGCGGGTGGGTGCAGAGGATGGTGCCGCAGGCCGGCCTTCTCGGCTCTCTGGCCGGCATCGGCCTCGCGCTGATCGGCTTCGTGCCCCTGCTCGACGTCTTCGGGATGCCGCTCGTCGGCATGATCGCGCTCGGCTTGATCCTCTACAACCTGGTGGCGCGCATCCGGCTGCCGAAGAACGTCCCCGGCGTATTGGCCGCGATCGCCATCGGCACCGCGCTCTACTACCTGCTCGGGCCGCACGGTTGGGTCGGCGGCGTCTACAAGCCGCTCCCCGCCGCCGACCTCCACTTCGGGTTTCCGGTCCCGACGCTGCTGTTCGTGAAGGGGTTCGTGGCGGCGCTGAAGTACCTGCCGCTGGCGGCGCCGTTCGCGCTGTTGACCGTGGTCGGCGGCATCAACGTCACCGAGAGCGCCAGGGTGGCGGGCGACGACTTCAAGACCCGCGACATCCTGCTCACCGAGGCGATCGCGACGCTCGTGGCCGGCCTGTGCGGCGGCGTCGCGCAGTCCACGCCGTACATCGGCCAACCCGCATACAAGGGGATGGGGGCGCGCGCCGGCTACACCGTGCTGACCGGCGCGTTCATCGGCCTGGGCGGCGTCCTGGGCTACGTCGGCTACATCGTCGAGTTGATCCCGCGCGGCGTGCTCGCTCCGATCCTCATCTTCGTGGCGCTCGACATCATGGTGCAAGCGTTCCTCGCGTGCCCTGCCCGGCACGCGCCTGCGGTGGCGTTTGCGTATTTCCCGACCGTGGCGCGACTGCTCGCGATCAAGTACGGCACGTTCATCCCGCCCGACAAGTTCGCGCAGCTGCTCGCGGCCGCGAGCAAGGAGCTGCCCGAGGCACTCGTGACCGTCGCACTCGGGAACGGCTTCATCCTCACCGCGATGCTCTGGGGCGCGTTCCTCGCCGAGCTGATCGACCGTCGCCTCAAGCGCTCCGCGCTCTACCTCGGGATCCTGGCGCTGTTCTCGTTCTTCGGCGTGATCCACTCGTCCTCGCCGGATGGCAACATGTACCTGCCGTGGACGCTCGCGAGTTCGCTCCAACGCGCCATCCCGTACCAGTTCACGCTCGCGTACCTGGTGCTCGCGGCGATGTTCCTGCTGCTGTCCCTGTCGCGGGAAAGCCGGGAGGCGCCGCCCGAGGACCTCGAGCACCCCGGCGTCGGGGTCTAGTTGGACCTCCACGTCTGACCACGGCCCGCGCCGGCCGATCGACGGGCGCGCGCCGATGGTAGACTCGCGGCGAGCCGATGTCCGAGGACCGCCCTTCGACCGATCTCGCAAGCCTCGAGGATTCGAGAACGCTGCGCGATCAGGAATCGATCCTCATCCTGCTGAACCTGTGCCTTCTGACCGCGATCGCGGTGGTTCACGTGCTGTTCGGGCCCGCGCTGGGGCCGCCGAGCCGTGGTTTCTTCGTGGTCCTGATGGGGCGGTTTCTCATGCAGACGCTCGAACTCGCGTGGCTCAACGGGGGCCAGGTCGCGCCCGACGTGCACTCGCTCAGGACCTACGCCGGCGCCTCGATCTGGGTGAACATCGCGTTCGCGTTCGTGATCGCGCTGCTCGGCGGCAAGGAGGAGACCCACTACGTCGTGCTGATGGTCATCCCGGTGATCGCGGCCGCGTTCAGGTACGGGGCCACCGGGATTGCCGTGGTCGTCGCCGCGACCACGGGTCTCACCTTCCTCGAGGTCTGGATCTACTACCGGCGGCATCTTCCCATGGGGACGACGGAGTACTTCGAGGCAACCAACGTCGTGCTGGTCTACGGCGTCGTGGCCCCGGTCGTGGCGCTGCTGGTGGGCCGGTTGCGACGGGAACAGGGAAAGTTGCGGCACTCCTTGGCCGAGCTCGAGCGGGCCCGCGACCGGCTGGTCTCCGAGGAGAAGCTGGCCGCCGTGGGACGGTTCGCGAGCGCGATCGCACACGAGGTGCGCAACCCGGTCGCGATGATCGTGAGCTCGCTGGAACTGGCCAAGGACGCGAGCACCGACCCGGCCCGCAGGGATGAGTGGCGGGAGGTCGCCGGGACGGAGGCCAGGCGGCTGGAGGCGTTGACCGGCGATTTTCTGCTGTACGCGCGCCAGAGAAAGCCCGAGAAGCGCCGCACGCCGGTCGCAACGACGGTGGGGTACGTCGCCGGCCTGGCGCAAGCCCGTCTGAGCCAGGCGGGCCTCCGACTCACGGTGCAATGCGCCGAGGACCTCGTGGCGCCGTTCGACCCGTTCCAGGTCCACCAGGCTCTCCTGAACCTGATGATTTCGGAGGACGTCGTGCCGAAGCTGTTCGAACCTTTCTTCACGACGAAGCCGCGCGGCTCCGGCCTCGGTCTCGCGATCTCGCGCGCCATCGCCCGCGGGCACGGCGGCGACCTCGTCCTCGAAGTCAACAAACCCGGCCGCGTGCGCCTGGCGCTGAACATCCCGGCCGACCCGGCGGTGGTCTTGGAGGGCTGAAAGAGTGGCGCGGCTTCTCGTGGTCGACGACGAGCTCAACATGCGCCGGGTCCTGGGCGCCATCCTGCAGGGAGACGGCCACGACGTGGTCGAGGCCGCCGGTGTGGACGAGGCCCGCAAGGCGTTTGCGGCGTCGCCGTTCGACCTCGTGGTGACCGACCAGCGCATGTCGGACGGCGACGGCCTCTCGCTGCTCGCCTCCTGCCAGGAGGTGGACCCGACGGTTCCCGTCGTCCTCATCACCGCATACGCGACGGTGGAACTCGCGGTGGATGCAATGCGGCAAGGAGCGTTCGACGTGATCCCGAAGCCGTTCGTCCCCGCGGCCGTGCGGGCCGTCGTGAAGCGGGCGTGCGAGCGCACCGAGCTGCTGCGGGAGAACGAGAGGTTGCGGGGCCAGGTCCGCCGCCTCGCTGGGCCCGATGATTTGGTGGGCGACGGCCCGGAGATGGCCACGCTCCGGGGACTCATCGCCCGTGTGGCGCCTACGGGTGCGACCGTGCTGATCAGCGGCGAGACCGGCACGGGCAAGGAGCTGGTGGCCCGGGCGATTCACGCGGCGAGCGGCCGCGCCCGCCGCCCGTTCGTGGCCGTCAACTGCGCCGGGTTTCCCGAGACGCTCCTGGAGAGCGAGCTCTTCGGGCACGAGCGCGGCGCGTTCACCGGCGCCGACCGGCCCCGGCAGGGCGTCTTCGAGGCCGCGCACCTCGGCACGCTCTTCCTCGACGAGGCGGGGGAGATGTCGCTGCCGCTGCAGGCCAAGCTGCTGCGCGTCCTGATGAACGGGGAGCTGGTGCGCGTCGGCTCGACGGTGGCGCGGCACGTGGACGTGAGGATCATCGCCGCGACCAACCGCGACCTGGAGCGGCGCGTCCGCGAGGGCGTGTTCCGCGAGGACCTCTACTACCGGCTGGCGGTGGTGCCGATCGCGGTCCCGCCCCTGCGCTCGCGCAGGAGCGACATCGCGCACCTGGTCGATCACTTCCTCGCGCTCGTGGCCCGCGACCTCAAGGTTGAGCCTCGGGCGGTGTCGCCGGCCGCAATGGCCAAGCTGCTCGCGTACGACTTTCCCGGCAACATCCGCGAGCTGCGCAACCTGATCGAGCGGGCCGCGATCCTGGCCGCGGGACCGCGCATCGAGGCGGAGGATGTGCCCCTCGCGGCCGCGAGCGCGTCCCCGGGCGCCGGCCCGGGCCGAGATGGAAGCGGGGTCGAGCAGCTCGTCGCGGGGCTCCCTGATCCCCTTGACCTGCCAGCCGTTATGAATGCCTTGGAGGACGCGCTGGTCCAACGCGCCCTGGCTGCGGCGGGCGGGGTGCAGGCTGAAGCCGCGCGCCGGCTCGGAGTCTCCCGCAGCCACCTCGCGTACAAGCTGAAGGTCAGGGGTGGGGGCAAGGCGCCGCGGTGAGGCCGGCCGTATAAATCCCTTGACGGAACGCGACCCGGATGTTCAGAAGTCTTGACGGGCGCCGCGTTCAGGGATGCTCGCTCATCCTGCAAGTAATTGTGGTCGAAATAGATCGGTCTCGCGCCATGGCCTGGCATCGCTCTTGCTCTGCTGAGAATCGGGGCCGGAAGACCGGCTCCACGACCGCATGAAAGAGGAGGAAGAGATCGATGACTACACCCCGTTTCGTCCGTCCCGCCGCGCTAGCCCTGTTTGTCGCCGTGATCGCTGTGGCCGGGTTCGGCCTGCGCAGCATTGAGGCCGCTCCCGCCACGTCCACGGCCAAGACCCTGGACAACCTGAACGCTGCGTTCAACGGCGAGAGCAACGCTCACGCCCGCTACCTCGCGTTCGCCGCCAAAGCCGGCGAGGAGGGGTACGGCGAGGTCGCGAGCCTGTTCCGCGCCGCCGCGCGCGCGGAGAGCATTCACGCGGCCAACCATGCCGCGGTGATCAAGAAGCTCGGCGGCGTCCCCAAGGCCGACATCCAGGTCCCGGACGTAAAGTCCACGAAGGAGAACCTCGAGGCGGCGATCAAAGGCGAGTCGTACGAGCGCGACACCATGTACCCCGAGTTCCTGGCGCAAGCGCGCAAGGAGGGTCAGCGCGACGCCATCCAGACGTTCAACTTCGCCAAGAGCGTCGAGGCCGAGCACGCCAAGCTGTACACCGCCGCACTCGACAATCTGGGCGCCCTCAAGGGCAGCCAGGCCAAGCCGTTCTACGTCTGCACGGTGTGCGGCAACACGACGGCGCAGATGAACTTCGAGAAGTGCCCGGTGTGCTTCAACTCGAAGGACAAGTACGTCCAGGTGAGCTGAAGGCCGGCGCGAGCCGCGTCTCGTTTCTCCACCGGTCGCCCGTCAGGCCTGCCGTCTGGCGGGCGACCGTTCCGGCGCTGTCTTGGAGGTCAGACCCATGTTCGAGCTTCCCCCAATCCCCACGTGGGACGGATTGCACCCGTTGATCGTCCACTTTCCGATCGCCCTGCTGCTGGTCGCCCCGCTGTTCATCGTGCTCGCGCTTCTGGTCGGTCGCCACTCGACGCTGTTCATGACCTCAGCGCTGGTCCTGATGGTCCTGGGCACCGCCGCGAGCTACGTGGCGGTGTCGACCGGAGAGGCGGCCGGCAAGCTGGCCGACCGCACCCCCGAGGTAAACCAAGTGCTCCAGCACCACGAGCAGCTGGCCGAACGCACCAGGCTGACGTTTACGGTCCTGACGATCGTCTTCGCGGGCCTGCTGGCGGGGCCGGCCGTTCTCAAGCGGCCGCTCGCAAGGGTGCCAGCCACCGTGCTGACGCTATTGTTCCTGGGCGTGTACGGCGCCGGCGCTATCGTGCTCGCCAACACGGCGCACAACGGCGGCCGTCTGGTGCACGAACTGGGAGTGCGCAGCCTCATGCCGCCCGCACCGATCCCGGTCGCATCCGCCGACCTCGACGACTGAGGCGCATCCCCCGAGTGGGCTCCCGGCCGCTCCGGACCATGGCGGCCCGGTGCCCGAGTGCTGCGGTCTGGGCCGATCAGCGCTCCCAGAAGCGCCACCAGGGCTTGGCGGCGTTGCGGGAGGCGGGGGGATCGATTCTGCCGGTCGCTTCGCCTTTGAGGAGCCGGACGAGGAACGGCGGCGGCGGCCCTTTCTCCTTCGCGTAGGATAAGGCGCGCTTGCCGAGGACGTCGGTCGTCGTCGCGTCCGCACCGGCCGTGAGCAGCGCCTTCGCGGCCGCGATATTCCAGGAACGGGCCGCCTGCATGAGCGCCGTCGTCCCCCAGCGGTTGGCCGCGTTGGGGTTGGCGCCGCCGGCGAGCAGGCATTCGACGATCGGGGCCGAGCCCGTGCGCGCGGCAATCATGAGGGCGGTGTGCCCCTCTTCGTCGGCGCCGTTGATGTTGGCGCCGCGCTGGGCGAGGAACTTGACGATCTCCTGCTGGCGCATCGCCGTCGCCAGCAGCAGCGGCGACATGCCCGCGTTGTTGCGCGCGTCGATCTCCGCGCCCGCTTCAACGAGCAACTTGACGATCGAGAGCTGACCCGCGGCCGCAGCGATCATGAGGAGGGTGCCGCCCTCGTCGTCGCGGTCCCGCAGGTCGATCCCGCCCTTGAGAAGGCCCTGCACTTCCTGCAGGCTGCCGCGCTGCACCGCCTCCGTCAGGATCGCGTCCACGCTCGGCCCTCCCAGGTGTGAGGATAGCGTGACGGTCGGCGGGTGACAACTGGACCGACATCGCTCCCCAGCGCGGGTACCGGTCGCGATGCGGGTTGGGGGGCCTGTGGACAGGTAGCGCCGTGCGTCAGGCGAGGCCCAACGGCCGGCGCACCATGGCCGCCGTGACGACGAGCCGTTTGCGCCCTTTGGCCGTATCTTCGAGCGCGCCGTTGTTCCAGGGGTCGAACTCGATCGGGTTGATGATCTTGGAGAAGATCGCGCGGAGCGCGCGGGCGCCGGTGCGCGAGTGTTTCTCCGCCTGTTCGGCGATGATCGACGCCGCCAGGTCCTCGATCTCGAGGTCGATCCCCATGACGGCGAGGTAGCGGCGCGAGCGCACGAACGGGGAGTCGAAGGCGGAGAGGAGGATCTGCTTGAGCGCGTTGACCCCAAGGTCGGCGAGCAGGACCGTGTTGTCGAGGCGCGCGATGAACTGAGGGACCATGCCGTAGGTGAAAAGGTCTTCGATTTTGAAGTAGTCGGCGAGCGAGAAGCGCACCTCGATCGTAACCTGGCCGTCGGCGCTGCGGACCGCCACGGAGCGCAGGCTCTCGCCGCTGCTCGGGTTGGTGACGCGCGAGAACACCTGGTCGTAGAGGCCCTCGAACGCGCCGCCGCAGATGAACATCATGCCTTTGGTGTCGATCTCCAGGGTCACGGGCCTATCTTCGCCGTCCGCCATCACGTGGGTCTTGATCGGGATCCTCTCGCCCTCCATAAGCGTCAGGATGCCCTGCTGCAGCGCGACGCCGATGGCGTTCGGCTTTCCGGCTAGGATCGAGGACATCTTATCGATCTCGTCGACGCAGATTGTGGCGCGCTCCATCGTCTCCTTCAGCTCGGCGGCGGTAGGGGGGTGACCGATCACCGACCGCGCCCGCTGCTCGACCGCCGCCAGCAGCCGCTCCGGCCGAAACTCCATGCGGTCCGAGTCCACCAGCAGGTTGGCGTTGATGAGCGCCATCGCCCGAAACGGAACGTACTCCGGCAGCTCGTCGTAGAGCCGCTGGATGTTGTTCATGATCGTGGTCTTGCCGGTGCCGGAGTTGCCGATGAGGATGATGTTGCCGGGTACCTTGCCTGTCGTGTGCTTGTAGATCGCCACCGAAACGAAGCGAAGCGCGTCGTCCTGCCCGAGGACGCCGCCTTTGAGCGCCTCCAAGATCAGCGGCGGGGTGATGCTCTCGACCGGGCGCAGTCCGTCGTCCGGCGCCGCGCCCCCGCTCTCACGTTGGACCATGTGCTCCTTGTTCAAAGCGCTGCCTCCTCATCCGTTTACGGATGCTCCGGCTCCGGCGTTGCGAGCCGACCCCGCGACGAGGCATTCTGCCAGATTCCTCGCGCCGCTGGTAACCGCGGGCCGCGCCCCGTCTTACGCTCTCCTTGCTCACTGCGTGAGCCTGTCTTGTTTTGCCCCGCGGGCCGAGGCCGATGTCGCTCGGGCGGCGCATCGAGCGCCGCCCTCCGACCCGCCTGCGCGTGCGACCGAGCAGGCCAGATCGACGGGCGGACCCTCGCCGTTCCTCGCCTCCGCTCCGCTCCGGCTCGGCCGGCGTTTCCACCCGTCGCTCTGGCCGCTCGGGACCCGCACGCTCCGGCGCCATCGGCCTCCGCCCGCTGGGCGGTCTTGGCCTCCCATCCCCCCGCCTGGCGGAGATCCTGCTGTTGGCTCTTGGTATTGTCCGGCCTTTCGTCCTCCAGCAGGGCCTCCGACGTGTGGGCGGGGGGTGTCGTTGATCCGCCGGTGCCGCGAGTGGCCATCGGATCGCCCTGTCCGGTCGCGGGCACAGGAGCATGCGGGCTCGGGCGCGGGGGCGCCCGGGCCCGCATCCGGCCACCCTCGAGACCGGCAAGCAAGAAAGCCTCACGCAGTGAAAAGGAGAAGCATGGCGCGGGGGCGAGCAAGGTCCGAACGCCGCTTCACCCGAGGGGCAAAGCAAGAGTCCAGGCAGTGGAAGAGGAATCTCTGAGCTCGAGCGACGGCCCGGAGCGCTGCGGGGAAAAGATCCGCAGGCAATGGGAAGGAGATGAAGGAAGAGGGCAAGACGGGCGGCCAAGCCAAGCTAGGGAAGATCCTCCTCGGCGAGGCCGAAGTAGTGGCCGACCTCGTGGACGACGGTGTCCTGGATCTCGCTGATCAACTCCCTCCGGTCGCTGCACTCGGCGAGCAACGGGTGGCGGTAGACGACGATGCGGTCCGGGAGGACGTTGCCGTAGCTGCCGCCGCGGTCGGGGAGAGCCATCCCCTGGGCTCGTCCTCGACCACGACCGCGACGTTGTCGAGGAACGAAGCGGTCTCTTCGGGCAGGCCGTCGAGCGCCTCGGCCACGACGCGTTCGAACAGCTCGCGGTTCATGCGCAGCATGGAGGTATGATACGCGGTGTCGTCCGCAGTGGCAGGAGGGTTGATGGAACGTGCGATCTCGGCGCTCGGCCTCGTGGTCTTTGTCGGTGTCGCCTACCTGCTTTCGAACAACCGCAAGGGCGTGCGCTGGCGGACGGTGCTGTGGGGGCTTGGCCTGCAGGCCGCGCTGGCCGTGATCGTGATTAGGACGCCGTGGGGTTACGATGCGTTCAGCTTCCTCGGCAACCTCGCGAGGAAGTTCCTCGATTTCTCCGACGCCGGCGCAAGCTTCGTGTTCGGCGAGAAGTACACCGACCACTTCTTCGCGTTTAAGGTGCTGCCTACGATCATCTTCGTCTCCGCCGCCACGACGATCCTCTACTACTACGGGATCTTGCAGCGGGTGGTACAGGGGATCGCCTGGCTGATGATGAAGACGATGCGCACCTCCGGCGCCGAATCGTTGTGCGACTCCAACGTCTTCGTCGGCCAGACCGAGGCGCCGCTGATGATCCGCCCGTACCTCGCGACGCTCACGCAGTCGGAGTTGCACGCGATCATGGTCGGGGGCTTCGCGCACATCGCAGCCGGCGTGCTCGTGGTTTACGTCTCCTTCGGGATTCCCGCCGTCCACCTGATCGCCGCGTCGGTGATGGCAGCCCCGGGCGCGCTCGCGATCGCGAAGCTGCTCTTCCCCGAGGATGGCGAGCCCGAGACCGCGGGAACGGTCCGTGCCCACGTGGAGCGGCCGTGGGTCAACGGCGTGGACGCCGCCGCTTCCGGGGCGTCCGACGGGATGAGGTTGTGCCTGAACGTCGGGGCGATGCTGATCGCGTTCCTGGCGCTGCTGGCGCTGGTCAACGCGCTACTCGGGTGGGTTGGCGGGCTGGCCGGGATGCCGCAGCTCTCGCTCGAGTGGTTCTTCGCGCGGCTCCTGGCTCCGGTGGCTTGGTTGATCGGAATCCCCTGGAGCGAGTGTGGCACCGTCGGGGTGCTCCTCGGCAAGAAGACCGTCCTCAACGAGTTCATCGCTTACCTCGACATGAAGACGCTGCTCGACAACGCGAAGCTCATCGCCAGTGGCGCGAAGGCGGCCGGCTCGGTGCCGGTGCTTTCGCAGCGCGCATCGGTGCTCGCAACGTACGCGCTGTGCGGCTTCGCCAACATCGGCTCGATCGGCATCCAGATCGGCGGTATCGGCGGGCTTGCGCCCAACCGCCAGCACGACCTCGCGCGCCTCGGAGTACGTGCCCTCATCGGTGGGGCGCTTACGAGCTTCGTGAGCGCTTGTATCGCCGGTATCTTGCTGTAGGAAGGGGATGGAACGATGACCATCAACCGCAACTTCGCCGTGCTGGGGCTCGCCGTACTCGTGGTCGCGGGCTGCAACATGCAGGACACGACCACACCGGTGCCGCAGCCGGACAGCTTGATTTTGGGCCGGATCGCCGCGATCCGGGAGGCGGCCGACAAGGGCGTCTGGGAGTTGGAGATCAACGAGGGCCTCCCTGAGACCATGCAGGCCGCGATGCGGCGCGAGGGCAAGCCCGTGCCGAAGCTCGACAAGGATGTCAAGGTGCGGATCAGGGTCACCGCCGACACGGTGTGCGTGGCGGGGGAGCGCGCGTCCGGCCTCGACGATTTCCGGGTCGGGCAGGAGGTCGCGGTCAACCCGATGCCCGGCACCACCGCGATGGTCGGCACCAAGCTGCTGCTTGCCGACGCGGCCGAGGTGTACCTCTTCTCCGTTTACCAGATGCGCTTCCTGCCGCGGTCGCTGCAGGCGATCCCCGCCGATGCGTTCACCCCCGATGACCCGAAACTGGTCAACTCGGCCGGCCTCGAGATGACGCCGCTCCCGGCCGCGGAGGGCAAGGCCGTGTACTTTGCGGCCGGCCTGCTCCCTGGGGTCCCGACCTCGGGCAAAGACGCGCCTCCGGTCGGGGCGGTGCGGCCCGGGATGCGCGACGCCAAAGGCGCGCTGGCGCCGTGGGCGGTCGGCGGGTACCGCCCGTACCGGACGGCGTGGGAGAACGGCGCCTGGACCGAACCTCAGCCCGTCGAGTTCCCCGGCCTCGCCCCGGATGTCAACGCACGGTTGACCTGGATCGACGGCGGCGAGACCGCATGCTTGGTCGAGGTGATGCAGCCCAGCGGTGGTGTGCGGGGGCTCTATTCGAGCCAGAGGGCGGGCACGAAGGCCCCGTGGGCGGCGCTCGTGAAGGTGGACGTGCCGGGCGGGCCGAGCGTGGGGGACGCCCAGCGCTTCGGCCGTCAGCTCAAGGCGTTGGTGTGGACGGTGTACGACCAGGGCAGCTCCGACCTCTGGCTTTCGACGGAGGGTAAACCGGGACAGCCGCTCGAGCCGCGCATCAACACAATGGGTCCGGAGTACGCGCCGCGAGTCGGCGCCAACAACCGCCTGTACTTCTGCCGCGCGGACCGCCAACTCCTCTTCGCTGGCGGCGTGGTGCAGGAGGTCAGGCTGCCCGGCGCGCAGCGGCGCCCGTTGCTCGAGGCGGTGCCGTCGGCTGACGGCAAGCTGCTGTTCTTCCGCGTGCCCCGCTACGCCGTGGGCGCCACGGACTGGGACCTCGCGGTGGCACCGCTGGCCGGGACCAACGTCGGGGAGCCCGTCCTGCTCGACAAGTGGAAGCCGGAATGAAGCGGCGACAGGCCGCGCCCCGCGGCGCTACTCGTTCCTGACCGCCCAGAGATCCTTCACCGCCGGGTGGTCCCAGGGGATGCGGCGCTCGTCGGGGTCGGCGAGGTCGAAGCAGCGCGTGACCACGTAGAGGAGACCGCACGGCACGGTGAGCGGGCGGTAGCCGTGCGCCACGCCCGGGGGGATTTTCAGCCACGCGTCGCGTCCCTCGCCGAGGACGACGACCTGGGTGCGGCCGGATGTCAGCGAGTTCTTGCGCGCATCGAGGAGGACGACCTTGAGCTTCGACGGCGGTGGACAGAACCAGACGTCGCTCTGTTTGAGGTGGACGTGCAACCCCTTGACGTGGTCGGCGGCGGTGACGAGCGAGTAGTTGAGCTGCGCCACCTCCACGCCGGCGAAGAAGCTGGCCAGCGCCTCGCTGCCGGAGTGAGTGGAAGCGTTGCGATAGATCTCCATGAACAGGCCGCGGTCGTCCACGATCCGGCGCAGCGGCAAGGTTTCCACCCCGGCGATCGGGACCTCCGTCCCGTACCGTTTCGTGTCGCCGCCGAGGCCGTCGAGGATGTCGTTCGGGGTCAGATCCATGGTGCCTCCGGTGCGTTGTAAGGCTAGCATAGCGGCGAAGCCGGGAGTGAAGAGTGAGAAATTGAGAGTGAAGGGTTGAACGAAGAAGGAGGACGGAAGAAGGGAAACGGAAAGCTGAGGCCGATCCTGTCTTCCCTCGTCCTTTTACCTTCTACCCTCTTCCATCTCCGCCAACTCTCACCTTTTCACCCGGCCGTTGTCGTGTCGTAGGCGCGCCGGATGGCGAGGAGCTGCGCGACCAACGTGCGGAACTCGGCCGGCGAGAGCTGTGTCGCCGCGTCGGAGAGCGCGTGCGGGGGATCGTCGTGCACCTCGGCGAACACCGCGTCGACGCCAGCCGCGACGGCGCCGCGCGCCAGGTCGAAGACGAACTCCCTGGCCCCGCCGGTGGCGTCGCCCAGGCCGCCGGGGAGCTGCAGCGAGTGCGTCGCGTCGAAGACGAGGGGCGCGATCCGACGCATGGTCGCGAGGCCGCGCAGGTCGACGACGAGGTTGTTGTAGCCGAACGACGTCCCGCGCTCGGTAAGGGTCACGCCCCGGTTCCCGGTGGATCGCACCTTGGCCGCGACGTTGCCCATGTCGTGCGGCGCCACGAACTGGCCCTTCTTGACGTTGACCGGCTTGCCGGTCCGCCCGCAGGCGAGCAGCAGGTCGGTCTGGCGGCACAGGAACGCCGGGACCTGGAGCACGTCCACGACGGCGGCCGCGGCCGCAGCCTGCGCCGGCTCGTGGACGTCGGTGAGCAGCGGCAGCCCGGTGGCCCGTTTGACCTCGGCGAGCGCCGCGAGACCCGCCTCGAGGCCGGGGCCGCGGTAGCTGGCGAGCGAGGACCGGTTGGCCTTGTCGAAGGAGGCTTTGAAGACGAGGGGGATGCCGAGCTCGGCCGCAATATCCCTGAGCAGGAGGGCCATGCGCACCACGTGCTCGGGCGACTCGATCACGCACGGCCCGGCGATGAAGACGAGCGGGCGGGCGCGTCCCACGGCGAGACCGGGGGCGAGGACGACGGGGTCGGGTCCTTCACTCACCGGCGTGCGCCTCGGTCGCTTCAGCCGGCTCCAGCGCGGTCGCGGCCTGCTCGTCGGCGCTCCGCCTCGCCTGGTACTCCAGCGACGCCTTGATGAATGCGACGAAAAGCGGGTGCGGCGCGAACGGCTTGGACTTCAGCTCGGGGTGGAACTGGCACGCCACGAACCAGGGGTGATCGGGGACCTCGATCATCTCGACGAAGATGCGGTCGGGGGAGCGCCCAGTCACCAGCATGCCGTTCTGTTCGAGGATCTGCACGTAGTCCTGGTTCACCTCGTAGCGGTGGCGGTGCCGTTCCCACACGGTGTCGGCGCTGTACGCCTCCCATGCGCGCGAACCCGGCTTGAGCTGGCACGGGTACTTGCCCAAGCGCATCGTGCCGCCCATCGCGTCCACGCCGAGCAGTTCCCGCATCTTGTAGATCACCTTGTACGGGGGGGCCTGGGCGAACTCCGAGGAGTTGGCGTGCTCGAGGTGACATGCGTTGCGGGCGAACTCGATGACCGCGGTTTGCAGGCCGAGACAGATCCCGAAGTATGGGATCTTGTGGCCGCGGGCGAACTCGATCGCCTTGACCATCCCCTCGATTCCGCGCTTGCCGAACCCGCCCGGTACGAGGATGCCGTCGACCTGGAAAAGCTCCTCCACGTACGCCTCTTCCTCGAGCTTCTCCGAGTCGATGAAGACGAGCTCGACCTTGGCGTCGTTGGCGATGCCGGCGTGCAGCAGCGCCTCGTTGAGCGACTTGTAGCTGTCGACGAGGTTGACGTACTTGCCGACGATTCCGATGCGGGTGCTGCGCACGGGCTTGCGCATGCGGTCCACGATCGTCTGCCAGCGGGAGAGGTCGCGCTTGCCGCGCGGCAGGTTGAGCATGGACAACAGCAACCCGTCGAGGTCCTCGGCGGCAAGACGGAGGGGGACGTCGTAGATCGTGTCCGCGGTTCGCGCGGGGATCACCGCGCTCTCCTCGACGTTGCAGAAGAGCGCGATCTTGCGGCGCATCTCCTCGGGGAGGTGGCGGTCCACACGGCACACCAGCACGTCGGGCTGAATCCCGATCGAGAGCAGCTCCTTCACCGAATGCTGCGTGGGCTTGGTCTTGAGCTCGTCGGGCGCGGCGAGGTACGGCACGAGGGTGACGTGCACGTTGATCGCGTTGCCGCGCCCGGCGTCCTGGCGGAACTGGCGGATCGCCTCGAGGAACGGTAGCGATTCGATGTCGCCGACGACGCCGCCGATCTCGACGATGACGACGTCGTGGTCCTCGGCGACGTCGCGGATGGCGGCCTTGATCTCGTCGGTGATGTGGGGGATCACCTGGACGGTCGAGCCCAAGTAATCGCCGCGGCGCTCCTTCTCGATCACCGATTGATAGACGCGGCCGGTCGTGAGGTTGTTCTTGCGCGACGTCACAACGTCGGTGAAGCGCTCGTAGTGGCCGAGGTCGAGGTCGGTCTCGGCGCCGTCGTCAGTGACGTAGACCTCGCCGTGCTGAAACGGCGACATCGTGCCGGGGTCCACGTTGATGTACGGGTCGCACTTCATCAACGTGACCTTGAGCCCGTGCGCCTCGAAGAGCGCGCCGATCGACGCCGCCGTGATCCCCTTCCCGAGGGACGAGACCACGCCGCCAGTGACGAAGACGTACTTCGTTGCCATCAACAACCCCCATCCCGCCCTGGGTTCCGGGGACCGGGGTCCGGGATCCAGACCCCGCCCAATCCGCACCGGGCAGCGTTCCACAACGGTTCGATGCAATAGCTCTTCGTTCCACTGGTCCGAGCCGGCATCCGTGCAGTCATTTCCCGGACCCCTGACCCCGGGCCCCGGATCCCGTCTTCGCGAGCGCCGCCAGGGCGGCCTCGGCACGTGGGATGTCGCCGGGGATGTCGACTGCGACGGAGTCGGCGACGGCGTCGAGCACGTGCAGCGCCATGCCGTGGGCGAGTGCGCGTAGTTGCTCGAGTCCCTCCGCCCTCTCGATGCCGGTTTCCTCCCACGACGCGAACGCGAGCAACGCGTGCTTCTGGAAACCGTACAGCCCGACGTGGCGGCGGACGAGGCCCGCGACCGGGTTGCGGGGGAACGGGATCGGGGCCCGCGAAAAGTACAGCGCCCGCCCGGTGAGGTCGCACACCACCTTGACGATGTTGGGGTTGTCGAGGTCCTGCGCCGTGCCAGGGAGCGCGAGCGTCGCCATCGGCACCTGCGGGTTGTCGCGCAGGAATCCGGCCAGCAGGCGCAAGTTCTCCGGCGGCAAGGCAGGTTCGTCCCCCTGGACGTTGAGCACCACGCCCGCCGGAAGGCCGCGGACGGCCTCCGCGACGCGGTCGGTGCCGCTGCGGCACTCGCCGGTCATCACCGGGCGGGCGCCGGCAGCCGCGGCGGCCTTCGCGATACGCTCGTCGTCGGTGGCGACGATCACGTCGTCGAAGCAGCCGGCATCCACCGCCCGCTCCACGACGTGCGCCACCATCGGTTTGCCCGCGATGGGGGCGAGGGGTTTGCCGGGGAAGCGGGTAGAGAAGTAACGCGCCGGAATTACGGCAAGGACGCGGTTCCTGTCCATCCTGTGGCGGCACTTTAAGGCATCGGCCTGTGGGTGTCAAACGGAACGCGTTCTCCTGCGGCGGGGTTGCTACACTCTCTCGGTGCGCGAGCCGACCCGCCGCCGGCAACACCTCACGCTCCTCGTTCTCGCCGTCGGAGTGGCGGCTGCGGCGTTCGCCCTGCACGCGTTCTGGGAGCGGGAGCTGTCCCACCTCACCGGGGCAGCCCGCTGGATCTGGGTCACCGACGAGCTTGACGAGGTCCACCCACAGGCCGCCCTTTTCGTCGCCTCGGTGCACCTCGACGCGCCGCCGCGAGGGGCGCTCCTGAAGGTCTGCGGCGACCGCGAGTACGTGGTATACGTGAACGGGACCGCGGCGGCGTGCGGCTGGAGCCGTCCCGGGTTCCGCCTCGACCTCTTCGACGTCGGCCACCTGCTCCGCCAGGGGGACAACGTGATCGCCGCCGAGGTACGCTCGCCCACTCCGGTCGGCGGTCTGCTCCTGGCGCTCGACGTCGACGGCGTCGGCCGCAACGTGCTGGTGAGCGGGCCGGCGTTCGCGGCTCGGCCCCGCTTCTCGCTCGCGGCGCACGAGCCTTTCGACGCGCGCGCGCCGGTCGACTGGGGGCGCCCGCCGCACTTCCCCTGGGGGTACCCGAAGCCCCTTTCGCACCCCCGGACGCTCGACGAGGCCGTGGTGGACGAGCCGGTCCGGCTGGGGGGGAAGGCGATCCGGGCGCTGCCGAACGGCGGGTGGGAGCTTCCCTTGCCGCGTCCGGTCTTCGGCTACCTCTGGCTCGAGTTCGCCGGCGACGGAGCGGCGTTCGTCGCGACGTCCGGCGGCAGCGCCGACGACCCGTGGGCGCTCCGCGAGGGGGCGCAGCCGGTGGCTCGCGTCAGCGGACAGCGCCGCTGGCTCGACCCGGTGCCGCGGCTGATCGCGAGGATCTACGTCTTCGGGGCGCAGCGGCCGGTGGGGGCCGAGGTGTGGCCCGTAACCGAGGAGTTCAGCTCAACTGCTCCAGGAGTTGTGCCAGGGAGCTTCGGGCCCGTGCCACGTACTCGTTGGACGACTCGAAACCCCCCAGAATGACGACCCGCTGAAAGCAGTTGAGGGCGGCCCGGGTGTCCTGGAAGTGGCGCCAGGCCAGGTGTCCTTTCAGCAGCCAGGCCTCGAGGTTGCACGGCTCTTCGGCGAGCAGCTTGTCGCAGAAGTGGTCGGCAAAACGCCAGCGGCCCTCGCCGAGCGCGCGCACGATCTGCGCTCGAAAGGCCGAAACGAGCGCGTAATCCGCCTCGGACTCGCTTTCCCGCCCGACCACCTGACGCAAGATCGCCGCTACCATGCTCAATCAACAATCTAACACCTGAAATGTCAACTGGCAAGATGATCAGGACTCGCGCTCGACGACGAAGCGGGGCGCGGCCGCCAGGGCGTCGAGTTCGGGCCCAGGAGGCAACTCGGAGATGGCGGCGATCGCGCGGCGCCCGAACTCGTCCGCGATCTCGCGCGCCTCGTCCACGACCCCGAGGCGGTCGAGGAAGGTGCGCAGGCTCTTGGGGTCCGCGTCCGGGAGGTCGCCGTTGACGAGAACGCTCTCCACCATCGCGCGCTCGGCGGCGGCCATGCGTGGAAGCGCCAGGATGAACGGGAGCGTGAGCTTGCCCTCGCGCAGGTCGGAGAAAACCGGCTTGCCGAGGCGCTGTTGCGATCCCACGATATCGAGGATGTCGTCGACGATCTGGAAGCACATGCCGATGTTGCGCCCGTACTCGTCGAGCGCCCGCCGGTGGCGCTCGAACGCGGGTGAGAAGTGGGTCGGCAGGGAGCACGCCGCGGCGAAGAGTTCGGCGGTCTTGCGCCGGGTGATCTCGAGGTACTGCTCGCGGGTCACGCCGACCACCCCTTGCAGGGCAAGGCCGAGGATCTCACCCTCGGTCATCTGCGTGGTGGCGAACGAGAGGCGCTGCATCGCCGCGATGTCCGCGACCTGCAGCGCGAGGTCGATCGCCCGCAGGTACAGCCAGTCTCCGAGGAGGACGGTGAGTTGATTCCCCCAGCGGTGGTTGGCGGTCGCCCGGCCGCGGCGGACCGTGGCGCTGTCGATGATGTCGTCGTGGACCAGCGTGGCGGTGTGGATCATCTCGACGATCGCGCCGTAGCGGAGGTCGAGGTCGCCGTGATAGCCGAGAAGGCGCGAGACCGTCAGCAGGATCGCGGGGCGCAACCGCTTGCCGCCGGCCTGAAGCACGTAACCGCCCGCCTCCCGGACGAGTTCCGGGCCGCCGCCGAGCTGCTCGGCGATGAAACGCTCCACCAGTTCGAGCCGGGGGCGCACGACTTCGAAGCTGGCCGCCAGCGAGGCTGCGTTCGGGTCCGGTGACGGACGCGGTGCGTTCAGGGCTTCGTCCTCCAGCCGCTCGCGGCGGCGGCGACCATCGTAGCTGCAACACGGCCCCATGTCATTACTCTTCCGGGACGCAGGGCCTGGAGCCGGGGAGCGAGGGTTGGAAGAAGGCGAGGGGAGGCTCGCGGTCGGGGCGCCAGCCGCTGAAGGTGAACTGGTTGCGGTTGCCGCTGGCGTCCCGCACCGTGACCTCGTGCGGGAGGTCGTCGGGGCCGATGGTCACCGTTACCTGCGCGAGGTCGGGAGTCGGCTCTCTGGGAATCAGGCGGATGGCTCCGCCGCTCGCCTCGACGACGAAGGCGCGACGGGCGGCGCCGGGGTCGAGGACCGCCGAGAGCGGTAGCCGGGCCCAGACCCCCGCGTCGAGACGGACCGCATCGCACGTGCCGGCCCCGGGGTCGACGAGGCGGCCGACCGAGCCGTCCGTCGCGAAAATACGGGGCGCGCCGGAGGTGTAGTCGAAGCGGAGGCGCGCCGGCGGCGCGAGCGCGACGGTACCGCGCTCCGTCGTTCCGGTGTCGAACCCCTCAGGGACGTATTCCTGCGCGAATGCCGCCCGCCATCCCCGGCTGGCGCGCAACGCACCGGCGAGGCGGTCGAGCGCGTCGGGCGCCGGGTTCGCGGCGAGGACGAGGAGGAGGAGCGTGGTCAGCATGGCAGCCTCAGTGGCGGAAGTGGCGCCGTCCGGTGAACATCATCGCGATGCCCAGCCGGTTCGCGGCCTCGACCACTTCGGTGTCGCGCACCGAACCGCCCGGCTGCGCCACCGCGCTCACGCCGGCCTCCGCCAGCAACTCGACCCCGTCCGGGAACGGAAAAAAGGCATCGCTGCCCGCGGCGGTGCCCGCGAGCGAGAGACCGGCGGCGCCGGCCTTCTCGACCGCGATCCTGCAGGAATCGACGCGGCTCGGCTGGCCGGCGCCGATCCCCACTGTCGCGGTGCCGTTGGCGATCACGACCGCATTGGACGGCGCGTGCTTCACGACCCGCCAGGCGAGCGTCAACGCCGCAAGCTCGTTCGCGCTCGGGGTGCGTTCGGTGACGACGCGCCACGACTCGTCCCACCCGGCGTCCGCGCTCTGCACGAGCAGGCCGCCGTCGATGACCCGGAGGCGCGGGGTCGGGGCCGCCGGGCGCTGGGCGGTGAGGACGCGGAGGTTCTTCTTGGCGAGAAACGCTTCGCGCGCTTCCTGGTTGACGGCCGGGGCGACGACGACCTCCGCGAACAGCTGTCCGATGCGGGCAGCGGCCTCGCCGTCGAGCGGGAGGGACGAGGCGATGACGCCGCCGAACGCCGAAACGGGATCGCACGCGAGGGCGCGCGCGTACGCCGTGGCCGGCCGGTCGCCGAGACCTGCACCGCACGGTCCCCCGTGCTTGACGATGACCACGCCCGGACCGGGAAGGTCGTGCACCAGGCGCCAGGCTCCGTCGGCGTCCATCAGGTTGTTGTAGGACAGCTCCTTCCCCTGGAGCTGCGCGAACGCAGACAGCCCGGCCGGCGTCCGCGGGCGGGCGAATACCGCGTCCTGGTGCGGGTTCTCGCCGTAGCGAAGTGGGATCTCCTCGGCCCCGAGCCACGGCGCGATCCCATCCAGGAGCAGGCTGCCCGGCAGGCCGAGGTGTGCGGGCAGCGCCTGCGAGATCGCCGCGTCGTAGGCGGCGGTGTGCCGAAACGCTTTGACCGCGAGGCGGCGACGGAACGGTTCGTCCAGCTCGCCGGTCTGGAGCGCCGCCAGCACGGGGGCGTAGTCGTCGGGATCCACGACGACAGCCACGTGGCGGTGGTTCTTGGCCGCGGCGCGCACGAGCGTTGGCCCGCCGATGTCGATGTTCTCGATCACCTCGGCGGCGGTCACGCCCGGCCGGGCGGCCGTCGCGGCGAACGGGTAGAGGTTCACCACCACGACGGCGATGGGCGGAACGTCCCATTCGTCGAGCACGGCGCGGTGTGCCGGGTCGTCCAGGTCGGCGAGGATGCCGGCGTAAACTTTGGGGTGGAGCGTCTTGACGCGGCCTCCGAGGACCTCAGGGGACCCGGTCAGCTCGCTGATCTCGCGTACGGCGATACCGGCGATGCGCAGCACGCGGGCGGTGCCGCCGGTGGAGAGGACCTCGAAACCTTGCGCGATGAGGCCGCGCGCAAAGCCTTCAAGGCCGCGCTTGTCGGAAACCGAGACGAGGGCTTGGCGCTTCACGGGGCTGAGGCTCTCCCTTCCAGACCAGAATCATACCCTGTTGCGATGGGAGTTTCGGCACCAGGCCGCCGCCGTGGAACCAGACCCACGAGGCGAGGTTGGCGAAATCGGACGCGGCGTGGTTGAGCACCAACGAAACCGTGCCGAAGCTCGACGAGCGGTCGTCGAGGCGGGCCCACGCCCCCGGCCCGCCCAGGCGGTCGAGGTCGTCGCGGACGATCCCCGCCAGCGCATCGGCGTCGCGCCTGCGCGCGGCGACGAGGGCGCCTATGCCGGCGGCCGGTCCGGTGATGACCGCGCGCTGCTGGCCGTAGAACACCAGTGGAATTCGGGGAGAGGCGGTCGGGAGGTAGCTGGCGAAGGAGCGAGCATACGCGTCGTCGGCGTGCGCGGCCAGGAACGGGGTCTCGAGGTCGCCCGCGAGGTGGGCCAGTGCGCCCAGACCCCCGACCACCTCGGCGAAAGGTGCCTGCGAGCGCAACGCCGCCGCCAGTCGCTCGCACTGGGCGCGAATGGCGCCTTCGAGGCCCGGCTGTCCGGCCGGGAGATGGTACGAGCGCGGCCACCTCGCCGCGGCCGCGGCGCCTGCCGCGAACTCCGGCTCGTAGTGGGTAATCTGGCGCGCCAGGTCCGGCGGCAGCCACGGCAGCGCGCGGCGCCCGACCTCCCGGTCGAGGGCGGCGGGATGAGTGAAGCAGACGGCGGCGACGGCTGGGACGAGGAACGCAAACACGCGAGAAGTGTACGGGGCGCCGCGCCATTTGGCCAGCGGTGCTAGCCTTTCGGCAAGCGGAGGCGCGATGGCCACGGTGCTCGCGAGGGTTGCGGTCGGGCGCGGCGAGATCTCTGTTGTCCTCGGCGACCTTACCGAGGAGCGGGTGGACGCCATCGTCAACCCCGCCAACAGCGCGCTCGCCCACGGCGGCGGCGTTGCCGGGGCGATCGTCCGCCGGGGAGGGCGCGAGATCCAGACGGAGTCGGACGCACTGGCTCCGGTCCCGGTCGGGGGCGCTGTCGCCACCGGTGCCGGGCGGCTTCCCTGCCGCTACGTGATCCACGCCGTCGGCCCGGTGTGGGGCGAGGGGGACGAAGAGGGGAAGTTGCGCCGCGCGGTTGGGAGCGCACTGGCGCGGGCGGAGGAGATGGGCCTCGCCTCGGTTGCGATGCCGGGGATCTCGACCGGGATCTTCGGCTATCCGAAAGGCCCGGGGTGCCGGGTCATCGCCGACGAGGCCGCCCGGCATCTCAACGGCGCCGCGGGAACGGTCGTCGAGGTTCGCCTGGTGAGCATCGACGAGGAGACCGCGTCGCACTTCCTCGCCGCGGTGGGGCGCCCGTGGTAGACTCACCGGGGCGCCCGTTTCGGGCGCTATTTCACGCGGGGGGTATCGATGGCAGACCTTGTACAGCTGTGGAACGCCCCGGACGAGCCGCTGGACTGCCTCTATCTCGTGACCCACGAAGGCGGGGATCCCCTCGACGGCATCGTTCTCCCCGGCGCCGACCGCAGAACTATCGGGCACACGACCGCTGAGCTCGGTGTGCGCGGCCTCGAGGGCGAGGTCCTGGTCACCGCCAGCCCGAGCCGTAACTTCCGCCGGATCGCGTGCTTCGGCATCGGCAAGGCCGAGGAGTTCACCGTCCACTCGCTGCGCAAGCTCCTCCGGCGCGTGCTCGAGCAGGCGGGGCGCAACCGCGAGTATCAGATCGCGGTCGCGCTCCCGGTGGTGGCTCGCGACGTCGCCCCGGATCAGGCCCGCGCCGTCGCGCTCGGCGAGCTGGCCCTTGCGGACTACCGCTTCGACCGCTTCCGGTCGCGGCCCGACGAGGCGACCAAGGTGGACGCCGTGCACGTGGTGCCGCTCGCGGGCGAGGACGAGTCCGGGCTCGGCGCGCTCGTGGAGCGGGCCAGGCGCCTGGACGCGCTGGTCAGGCTCGCGCGCGACTTCGGCAACCGGCCGGGGAACGACCTCACGCCGGAGACGTTCGCGACCGAGGTGGGCGCGATGTTCGCCGGCTCGGCCGTGCGCGTCACCGTGATGGGCGCGAAGGAGCTGGAGAAGGACGGGCTGCGCGGGATCCTTGCCGTCGGCCGAGGGTCCGTCCAGGAGCCCAGAATGTTGCGGCTCGAATACCGCGCCAAGAAGCCGCGCGCCGCGCTTGTCCTGGTCGGCAAGGGGGTCACGTTCGACGCCGGCGGCATCTCGCTCAAGCCCGCCGCGGAGATGGCGGAGATGAAGCACGACATGGCCGGGGCGGCGGCGGTCGTGGCGGCGATGCGGGCGGTGGCCGAGAAGCTTCCGCCGCTCAAGGTCGTGGGCCTCCTGCCGCTGGTGGAGAACCTGCCCTCCGGGAGCGCGCTCAAGCCGGGCGACATCGTGACGATGGTCAACGGGACTACCGTCGAGGTGGACAACACCGACGCCGAGGGGCGGTTGCTCCTCGCCGACGCAATGGCGTACGCGGCGCGGTTCCACCCCGAGATCGTCGTCGATCTGGCCACCCTGACCGGCGCGTGCAAGGTCGCGCTCGGATCGGAACTCGCCGGCATGTTCGCCAACGACGACCCCCTGGCGCAACAGCTCGAGCGCCTCGGCCACTCCACCGGCGACCGGGTGTGGCGCCTGCCGCTCTTGCCGGAGTACCGCCACCTCCTGCGCAGCGAGTGGGCCGACATCAAGAACAGCGCCGGGCGCTGGGGGTCGCTGCCGGCCTCGGCGGCGTTCCTCGCCCGGTTCGTCCCCGAGAAGGCGCGGTGGGCGCACCTCGACATCGCCGGAGTGGCGTACGTATCCCGCAGCCACAACGGCCTGCCCCCGGGAGCGACCGGCTTCGGCGTCCGCCTGCTGATGGCGTTGCTCGACGAGCTGGCCGAGAAGCCATGACCTCGTACTGGGTGCGTCCGGCCCGGCCGGCGGACCGCAAGGCGGTCACCGAGTTGGCGCGGCGTGTGCGGCGGGAGTTCCACCTCGCCGTGCGCGGCGCCGAGGTGCCCGGCGGGGGAGGGTCGGTCGACCTGATGTGGGTCGTCGAGGCGGGCCGGGGCCAGATCGTGGGCTGCTGCGGGGTGCGTGAGGGCACCAACGGCACCTGGGAGCTGCACTCGCTTTACCTCGCACCGGACTGGCGCGGGTTCGGCCTCGGCCGCTCGCTGGTCGAACAGGCGATGCGCAGCGCGCAGGGCGCGGGGGCACTGGCGCTCTCGTGCTCGGTGCCGGCGGAGTACGCCGAGGCCACGGCACTCCTGCGCGGCCTGGGCTTTGTTGAGCAGGCGGGCGACGGCACCCACCTCGGGTTCACCCGCGCGCTCGGCCAGGTGAGCTAGGGCCGAGCGGTGTGCATCCTCCTCGCCCTCGCGCGCGGCTCCGCGGCGGGGGAACTCTGGGTCGCGGCCAACCGGGACGAGCGCCTGGACCGCGCGTGGGAACCGCCGAGGGTGCTGCGGCCCGACCCGCCGGTGTTCGGCGGCCGCGACGTGCTCGGGGGCGGGAGCTGGTTCGCGGTCAACCTCGAAGCGGGTTTCGTGGTCGCGGTCACCAACGCGCGCCGCGGCGCCCTGCCCCGCGAGCGCTCCCGCGGCGCCCTCGTCGTGGACCTCGCGGCCGAGCACACGGTCCCCGAGGCGCTGGCGCTCCTCTCTGAGCAGGATCTGACGCGCTACGGCCTCTTCAACCTCTTCCTCGGCGACAGCCGCGAGCGGTGGCTCGCGACGAACCACCCGTTCTCGCGGGTCGAGCACGTCGAGGCGCCGGTGGCGGCCATCGGCAACGACCCCCTCGGCGCGCCGGGCGACCGAGTGATGCGCGCGGCGGAGCGGGCGATGTCGATGAGGGAGCTTCCTGCGGATGTCCTCCGGGCCGACCTGGAGCGCCTGCTCGCCGACCACGAGGGCGAGGACCCGCTCTGCCGCCACGGCGAGACCTACGGTACGGTGTGCTCGTCGGTTGTCGGACTGGCCGGCTCCGAGGTCGCGGCCTACCATTTTGCGGCCGGGCCGCCGTGCGTCACCGCGTTCGCCGGTGTGGCGCTGCCGCGGCACGGGCGCCACGGGGGGCGTTAGGTTCGAGGCCTGGGTGGCGGCGTCCCTCTACTCGTAGCGCAGCGCCTCGATCGGGTCCAGGCGGGCGGCCTTGGCCGCAGGGTAGATCCCGAAGAAGACGCCCACGAGACTGGCGAACAGGAAGGCGATGACCACGACCTGCGGCTGCACCAGCGTGGGCCAGCCGACGAAGCGTGCGATCAGCTGCGCCACCAGCATCCCGACGGCGATCCCGACCGCCCCGCCGAGGCCCGAGATGAGCGAGGACTCGATCAGGAACTGGGTGCGGATGTCCGAGCGGCGGGCGCCCAGGGCGCGCCGTACGCCGATCTCCCGCGTCCTCTCGGTCACCGACACGAGCATGATGTTCATGATCCCGATCCCGCCGACGAGGAGCGAAACCGACGCGATCGCCCCCAGGAGCATCGTCATGACGCCGCTCATCTGCGTCGCGGTGTTGGCGATGTCCTGCTGAGAGCGGATCTCGAAGTCGTCGTCCTGGGCCCGTCCGAGCCGGTGGCGCTGCCGGAGCAGGGCCTTGATCTCGTCGGTCGCCCGGCCGATGCTCTTCGGCGAGACCGCCGAGATGATGATGTTCCCAATGTAGGTGACGCCCATCAGGCGTTTCTGCGCCGTGGTGTAGGGGACGCAGATCAGGTCGTCCTGGTCCTGTCCCATCGCGCTGCCGCCCTTCCTGTCGAGCACGCCGAGGATGCGGAACGGGACCCCCTTCACTCGGATGATCTGCCCGACCGGGTTGGCCTCGCCGAAGAGGTTGTCCACGACGGTCTGGCCCAGCACCGCGACCTTGCTGGAGGCCTTGACGTCATCCTCGGTGAAGTACGAGCCTCTGGCGACCGCCCAGGCCCGGATGGTGGGGTAGTTCGGGCCCGTCCCCTGCACCGACGTGGCCCAGTTCTGGTCGCCGAAGACGATCTGCGCGCCGGTCCGCACCGCGGGGTCCGCCAGGGCGACCGACGGGCACTCGCGGGCGATCGCCGCGGCGTCGTCCGGGGTGAGGTTCTGCACCGAGCCCGCGCCGCCGTGAACGCCGCCGCGGGCGTGCGAGCCGGAGTGGATGAGCAGGAAGTTGGTGCCAAGAGCGCCGATCTGGCTCTGGATTGCGGCTGTCGCCCCCTGGCCGATGGCGACCATCGCGACCACGCATCCGACCCCGATGATCACCCCGAGCATGGTGAGCAGCGTGCGCATCGGGTTGCGCCGCAGCGCCACGATCGCGACCCTGTAGATCTCGAAGACGTTGAACATCGCCGCCCCCTAGTGCCGGCCGCGCGCCATGCCGGCGAGGCCGCCGATGTCCTGGCCCTGCGCCGTCGCAACGCCGACGACGATCCTCGCGCCTTCGGTCAGATCGCCCTTGCGGACCTCGACGAACTGCCCGTCGGTCAGACCCGGCACGAACTCGACGGCGACCGGGTCGCCGCCGGGCTTTGCCGGCGGCAGGTAGACGCGTGCCGTGCGGCCAACGGCGCGGTGGCCGTCGCCCGGGCGCTGGCTCTGGGTGGCGGCCCGCTCCGGGTCCGCCGCCCGGGGCGAGCCCTGGCTGCTCATGCCGAGCAACTCCGGGCGGAACCGCAGCGCCGATGCCGGCACCCGCAGGGCGTTCTCGGCCTGGGCGACCTGGACCCGCACGTCGGCGGTCATGCCCGGGAGCAGCTTCAGATCGGCGTTCGCGACCTCGACGATCACCGGGTAGGTCACGACGTTGTTGGTGATCTGGGGCGCGAGGCGGATCTGCGAGACCTTGCCGAGAAAGTCGCGCTCCGGGTAGGCGTCCACCGAGAACCGGACGGTCTGGCCTTCCTTGACCTGGCCGATGTCAGCCTCGTCCACCTGGCAGGTCAGCTGCATTCGGGTGAGATCCTCGGCGATCGTGAACAGCGTCGGCGCCTGGAACGACGCGGCGACCGTCTGCCCCACGTCGTAGTCGCGTGAGACCACGACCCCGTCGATCGGCGCGCGGATCACCGAGTACTGCAGGTTCGTTTCGGCCTTCTTCAGCGTCGCTTCGAGCTGCGTCACCTGGGCCGTCGCCTGGTCGTAGACCGCCTTGGCCGACTGCAGCGCGTCCTCGGAGACCAGCGTTGCCTCGAACAGCGCCTTCTGCCGCTTGAGCTTGATCTCACCGTCGAGGGCGGCGATCCGAGCGCGGTCGAGCTGCGCCCTGGTCTCACTGACGGTGGCCTCGAACGGCGTTGGGTCGAGGGTGGCGAGGACCTGGCCCTGCTTGACCTGCCGGTTGAAGTCGGTGTGCAGCGTCGCGATGATGCCGGAGACCTGGGAACCGACCTTGACCGTCGTCACCGCGGTCAGCGACCCCGTCGTCGCGACGCTCTGAACGACGGTGCCGCGGTCCGCGAACGCGGTCAGGAACGCCGAGGACCCCTTGTCGTCTCTCCCGAACAGGGTCCATGCCGCCGCGGCTACGGCCACCAGTGCTGCCACCGTCACGACGATCCGTACCCTCTTGCTCACAGAAACCTCCCCGCCGTGCGGAGCACACCGCGGGCCTGCCGCGGTCCGGCGCATGGATACGATACGACAAACAGCTTCTCAAAGTTTACATTGGCGTTGAAACGCAGATTCGGGCACAGGTCCAATCGCGCCACCGGCGCGCCGGTGATTGGCTACAATTCAACCATGGCCCGTCCGGCGTGGTGGTTCTGGCCCGGCGTCGCCCTCATCGCGGCCAGCATGGGGCTCGCGGCGGCGCGCGTCACGCCGGCCGCGCAGAACCTCACGCCGCTGTGCTGGACGGGTTTCATCGTGGCGGTGGACGGACTGCTGGCAAGGCGCGGCCGCTCGTGGCTGCGCAACGCGCCGCTCGAACTCGCGCTCATGGCCGCGGTCTCCATCCCGTCGTGGCTGCTCTACGAGCTTTACGACCGGCCCAGGTTCTGGACCAGCGCCGGGCCCGAGCTGTGGTGGCACTACTCGGGGTTGCCGCCGTGGCCGTGGCGCGGCCTCGGCTACGCCTGGTCGTTCGCCACCATCACACCGGCGATCATCCTGCTCGGCCAACTCCTCGAACCGGCGGCGGTCCGGCTCGCCGGCCGCGGCGCGGGCGGGAGGGTCCCGCGCGAGCTGTCGGCGGCGTTGGTGAGTGTCGGCGCCATCCTGGCGGCGATCCCGCTGCTGTGGCCGTCCGTCTATTTTGCGGCCGACGTGTGGCTGGCCTGGCCGCTCCTGCTCGACCCGGTCAACCACCGGATGGGCCGGCCCTCGGTGCTGGGCGACCTCGAGCAGGGGCGGCGCTCCCGGCCGGCCGCGCTGCTCGCGTCCGGGCTCGCGTGCGGCCTGCTCTGGGAGAGTTGGAACATGCTGGCGTCGGCACGCTGGCGCTACACCGTGCCGTTCCTCGGCTCGGTGAAGCTGTACGAGATGCCCGTGTTCGGGTTCCTCGGCTTCGCCCCGTTCGCGCTCGCCGCGTTCGCCCTGTACCAGTTCCTGCGCGGGCTGCTGCCGGGCAAGGCTCCGGCGGCGTAGCCCGGCGCCCGATCTCGAGTCAACTTCCGGCCGCGTCGAGGAGGCGCGCGAGCGCCGCCGGCTCTTCGACCGGAATGCGGCAGGCGCCACCCTCGCACAGGTAGGCTCGGGCCCGACCAGGAGGGACAGTCTCCCGGCCCGAGAACAGGGGCACGGCGCGCAGGGACTCGGCCCGCAACGGGAGCGGCCCCGAGGGCGCCAGGACGCAGCGCGCAGGCTTGCGGCGCCAGGCGGTGGCGAGCAGCTCGCGCGTCGAGACCCAACTGGGGTCGCCGACCACCACGAGGGTCATTCCCGGCAGCACGGCGCCCTCGGCCGCCTGCACGAGCGTCAGGCACGCCGCCGGGACCCGTGTCAGGAGCCCCGCCTCGGCCGCGACGGCGCACTCGCCGGCTACCCGGAAGCGTTCTTCCCCAGTCAGCGCGGCGAGGCGGAGCAACGCGGCGGCGAGGACGCCGGCTGCCGAGGGGGTGGCGCCGTCGGCAGGGGTTCGAGGGCGCAGGAGCAGATCCGGCCCGTCGTCGGGGGTGTCGCAGAGCGCCCCCGACCGCGTCTGGTAGTGCGGCAACCGCCGCTCGACGAGCGCCTTGGCGGCCGTCAGCCACGCCACCTCACCGTCCGCCTCGAAGAGTTGGGAGAACGCCGCGACGACCCAGGCGACGTCCTCGAGCGTCTCGACGCCCGATACCGCACCGTCGCGCCACGAGCGCTCCAGGCGCCCGTCGGGGGCGGTGCGTGCGAGAAGAAAATGGCCCGCCGTCCTGGCTGTCTGGAGGTAGCGAGGTTCGGGGAGGGCCGCCCCGAGGTAGGCGAGCGACCACACCGCCATCCCGTTCCAGCCGGCGAGGCGCTTATCGTCGGTGGCCGGAGGCACCCGCAGCCGCCGCGCCGCGAGCAGGCGCTCGCGCGCCGAGGCAAGCCGGCCGGCCGCGAGGTCGGTCGTGAGCTGGAACTCGGCCGCTACCTCCGCCAGCGGCAGGGCGGGCCGCAGCACGCGGGCATCCCCCTCGAGGTTGCTCGTGGCACCGAGCCCGCACAGCGCAATCACCAGGTCGGCCTCGCCGGGGGGGAGGGCCGCGCGCACCTGCGCCGCCGTCCAGGTGAAGAAGCGGCCCTCATGCCCCTCGCTGTCCGCGTCGGTGGAGGAGAGGAAAGCTCCCTCCGGCCCGCGCATCTCGCCCACCAGGTAGTCGGCGGTCACCCGCGCGACCGCCACCCACTCGGCGCGGTCGAGGGCGAGGCCGGCCTCGGCGTACGCCCGCGCGAGCAGCGCGTTGTCGTAGACCATCTTCTCGAAGTGGGGCATGCGCCACGCCTCGTCGACGGAGTAGCGGTGGAACCCACCGCCGAGCCAGTCGCAAAAGCCGCCGGCCGCCATCCCGTCGAGCGTCCCGGCAAGGAGATCGCGCGCCGCCGGGTCGCGGCGCGCCTTGTCAATCAAGAAGAAGAGCCGCGACGGGGTCGGGAACTTCGGCGCCGCGCCGAAGCCGCCCCAGCGCCGATCGTACTGGGCCGCCAGCGTTCCGAGCGCGCTGGCAGCGGCCGCCGCGGCGTCGAGGGAGCCTGGGGCCGGCTCCTCGTCCTTCGCCAACTGGGCGGCGAGGGTGGCGGCCGCACCGTCGAGTTCGTCGCGGCGGTTCAGCCAGGCGTCGGCGACGGCTGCCACGACTTCCCGGAACGACGGCGTTCCCCATTTGCGCTCCGGAGGAAAGTAGGTGCCCCCGAGGAACGGCTTCAGGTCGGGGGTGAGGAACACCGAGAGCGGCCAGCCCCCCGAGCCGGTCATCGCCTGCACCGCGTTCATGTAAACGGCGTCCAGGTCGGGCCTCTCCTCGCGGTCCACTTTGACCGCGATGAAGTGCCCGGCGAGGAGCGCCGCGATCGCCGGGTCCTCGAACGACTCCCGTTCCATGACGTGGCACCAGTGGCACGCCGCGTACCCGATCGAGAGGAAGATCGGCTTGTCCTCCTCCCTCGCCCTGATCAGGGCTTCCTCGCCCCACGGGTACCACGCCACCGGGTTGTGGGCGTGCTGCCTGAGGTAGGGACTCGGTTCGCCGATCAGGCGGTTTGCAGGTTGCGCCGGGGTCATGGGCGAGAGCTTACCCACCGGCGAGCACCGTCGCAGCAGGAGTGTGCATCGGTCCCTCCGCTTCCCCAGAAAGCACGGCGAAGCCGAAATAATCCCCTGGTGAACCCCGCCGAGCCGGACTACCATGGGGAGGTGAGCGATACCGGCATGATCGAGAGACTCGTCAAGGCCGCGCGCCAGAAGGGCGGCGAGCGGCTCGACCTGCGCGGCGGCAAGCCCGCGGTGCTGGTGGCCGGCGGCGCGATGCTCCAGGCGGGGAAAGCCGTCGTTGCCAGCGAGGAGCTGGAGCGCTGGATCGAAACCGCGGTCGGGCCGGCGCGCTGGGTGGCGTTGGAACTGGGCGAGGAGGTCACCGCGGTGATCGAGGTCGCGGGCGCACACCTCACGCTGCGCGCGAGTCGCACTGGCGGGGAGCCCCGCGCCACCCTCGACCTGGCGCCGGCCGAGCCGGCGCCCGTAGCGGCACCAGCCCCGCCGCCGCCACAGCCGACGGCGGTCCCGCCCCCGGTGCCGCCGGCGCTCGAGCGGCCCCTCGACCGGATGCTGCGCCGCCTTGTCGAACTGGGGGGCTCCGACCTGCACCTGACGGCGTCGCGGCCGCCGCTGATGCGCCTCCACGGCGACATGGCCGCCTTGCCGGAGTTTTCGACGCCGCTGTCGTCGGAGCACGTGCTCCTGATGTGCGACGAGGTCGCCGCCGCGGTCAACCGCACCGAGTTCCGGGCGGAGAGTGACACCGACTTCGCATACGAGATCCCCGGCGTGGCGAGGTTCCGGGTCAACCTCTTCCGCGACCGCCACGGCGCCGGCGCCGTCTTCCGCCAGATTCCGAACCAGATCCTGAGCTTCGACAACCTCGGCCTGCCCGAGTGCGTGCGCAGCCTGTGCTCGCTCAACAAGGGGCTGGTGCTCGTGACCGGGCCGACCGGGTCGGGGAAGTCGACCACCCTCGCCGCCATGATCGACCTCATCAACGACACGCGCAACGACCACATCATCACGATCGAGGACCCGATCGAGTTCGTCCACGAGAACAAGAAGTGCCTGGTCAACCAGCGCGAGGTGTACACCCACACGGGGTCGTTCAAGCGCGCGCTGCGGGCAGCGCTGCGCGAGGACCCCGACATCGTGCTCGTCGGCGAGCTGCGCGACCTCGAGACGATGGCGATCGCGATCGAGACCGCCGAGACCGGACACCTCGTGTTCGCGACATTGCACACGACCACCGCCGTCTCCACGGTCGAGCGCCTGGTGGACCAGTTCCCTCCCGACCGCCAGGCGCAGATCCGCGTGATGCTTGCGGAGTCGCTCAAGGGCGTCATCGCGCAGATCCTCCTGAAGCGCATCGGCGGCGGAAGGGTCGCGGCCTACGAGATCTTGCTTGGGATCCCCGCGGTCGCCAACCTCATCCGCGAAGGGAAAACGTTTCAGATCCCCACCGTCATGCAGACCGCCAAGCGCCTTGGGATGCGCACCTTGAACGACTCCCTCGCCGAGCTGGTGCGGGACGGCAAGGTGGACGCCCAGGAGGCGCTCGCCAGGGCCGTGGACAAGGACGCGCTGCGGGGGCTGCTGAAGCTGGAGTGAGCCTGAGGGTAGCGGTCGCGCGTCGCTGCTTTGACACCTTGGGCCCGTCGGGTTAGGGTATCTCGAGAGCACAAGGACGCAAGCGGCGGCAAGGGGGCACGGCCATGCACATCAACGACATCCTCAAAGCGGCAACGGAGCGGAAGGCGTCGGACGTGCACCTGAAGGTCGGCGCCCACCCGCTCATCCGGGTGGATGGCACGCTCGTGCCGCTGGTGGAGTTCAAGCGCCTGATGCAGGAGGACACCATCGCGATGGCGTTCTCGATGATGTCGACGCAGCAGAAGGAGAAGTTCAAGCAGTTCCTCGAGATCGACATCGCGTACTCGGTCCCCGGTCTCGGCCGGTTCCGCTGCAACATCTTCCAGCAGCGCGGGTCGGTCGGCCTGGTGCTGCGGTTGATCCCGGCGCGCATCCTCACGGTGAAGGAACTGCTGCTTCCGCCCGTTCTCGAGAAGATCGCCGAGGAGGAGCGCGGCCTCGTCCTGGTGACCGGGACCACCGGCTCGGGGAAGTCGACCTCGCTCGCGGCGATGATCGACCACGTCAACAGCACCCGCAACTGCCACATCGTCACCATCGAGGACCCGATCGAGTTCCTGCACCGCGACAAGAAGGCGATCATCAACCAGCGCGAGGTCGAGGTCGACACGCGAAGCTTCTCGGTGGCGCTGCGCTCGGGTCTGCGCCAGGACCCCGACGTGATCCTCGTCGGCGAGATGCGCGACTACGAGACGATCGAGACGTCGCTGCTCGCCGCCGAGACCGGCCACCTCGTGCTCTCGACCCTCCACACCCTGGACGCCACCGAGACGATCAACCGCATCATCTCGGTGTTCCCCCCGCACCAGCAGAAGCAGATCCGCATCCAGCTCGCCGTCGTGCTCCGGGCGATCATCTCGATGCGGCTGCTGCCCCGCGCCGACGGGCTCGGCCGCGTGCCGGCCGTGGAGGTCCTGATCTCGACCGCCTACATCCGCGAGTGCATCGAGCAGAAGGAGAAGACGAAGCTGATCCGCGACGCGATCGCCGCCGGCACCTCGCAGTACGGGATGCAGACGTTCGACCAGTCGCTGTACAGCCTGTACAAGTCGGGCCTGATCACGCTCGACGAGGCGATCCGGCGCGCCTCCAACCCCGACGAGTTCAAGCTCCGCATTCAGGGGATCCAGTCCACCTCCGACGTCTCGCGCGAGGAGATGGAAAGCACGCTCGAGGGCAGCCCCGGCGCCGAGGCGTTCGTCGGCAACAGCCCGTTCGAGTTCGGCAACAAGGAGACCCCGGGCCGGTGAAGCCGTAGAATTCCGGCATGCGCCCCCCTTATCGAGCGCGTGGCAACACGGCGCCTCCGAGCGCGGAGTCGCTCCACGAAGCGGCACTCGCGATGCTCGCGCGGCGGGCGCTGTCGCACGCCGAGATCGCCGAGAGGCTCGAGCGCCGGGGGGGCGAGGTGCCGGCGGTGGCCGTTGAGATCGCGAGGCTCGAGCGCGCCGGCCTGCTCGACGAGGACGCCCTCGCGCGCTCCGTCTGCCAAGCGCAGCTCCGGGCCGGGCGCGGCCGGCGCGCCGTGATCGCGGCGCTCAAGCGGAGGAAGGTGGCGAAGGACGCCGCCGATGCGGCGCTCGCCGAGCTCGCCGCCGGGGAGGGCGAGGGCGTCGCGCTCGCGGCCGCGTTCGCCAAGGCGGCGGCGAAGCACCGCTTCTGGCGGCGGCTTCCGGAGCAGCGGCGGAAAGTGGTACGGTATCTGCTCGCGCGCGGTTTTAGCCTCGACCTGGTGAACCGCGCCCTGCGCGAGAACGGGAGAGACGAGCCGCATGGCGACCAGACCGACGACGCGGGAGATCCGCTCGACCTTCCTTGAGTACTTCGCTGCCCGCGGGCACCGGGTGGTGCCTTCCTCGTCGCTGATCCCCGCCGGCGACGCCACGCTGCTGTTCGCCAACGCCGGGATGAATCAGTTCAAGGACGTCTTCATCGGGCGCGAGCAACGCGACTACACGCGCGCGACCTCGTGCCAGAAGTGCGTGCGCGCCGGCGGCAAGCACAACGACCTCGACAACGTGGGCTACACGGCGCGCCACCACACGTTCTTCGAGATGCTGGGCAACTTCTCCTTCGGGGACTACTTCAAGGCCGAGGCGATCGCCTTCGCCTGGGAGCTGCTCACCCGGGTCTACAAGCTGCCGGTCGAGCGGCTGTGGTTCACGGTGTACACCGACGACGACGTGGCGGCGCAGCTGTGGGAGCAGGCGGGCGCGCCCGCCAACCGCATCCTCCGCTTCGGCGAGAAGGAGAACTTCTGGGCGATGGGGGAGACCGGGCCGTGCGGCCCGTGCAGCGAGATCCATTACTACCAGGGGAAGAACCTCAAGAAGAACCGGCCCGAGCTGGTGAACGGTCCCGGCGACGACGCGGTCGAGATCTGGAACCTGGTGTTCATGCAGTACGAGCGTGACGCGGCCGGCCACCTCCACCCGCTGCCGCGGCCGTGCGTGGACACCGGCGCCGGCCTCGAGCGCCTGGCCGCGGTGCTGCAGGGCGTCCCCAGCAACTTCGACACCGACGTCTTCGCGCCGATCCTGGCGCGGGTGGTCGAAATGGCGCAGCGGCCGTACGACCCGGCGAGCGAGCTCGGCCCCGCGTTCCGCGTGATCGCGGACCACGCGCGCGCAGCCACGTTCCTGCTCGCCGACGGCGTCGTGCCCTCGAACGAAGGCCGTGGCTACGTGCTGCGCCGCATCGTCCGCCGCGCCCTGCGCTACGGCCGCCAGCTCGGCTTCGACGGGGTGTTCCTGGCGGACGTGGCGCCGGCCGTCATCGACGCCATGGGCGACGTCTACCCGGAGCTCGAAGCGCGCTGGCCGGTCATCGGGCCGCTGTTGCGCGCCGAGGAGGAGAAGTTCTCGCGCACCCTCAACGTCGGGACCGACCTCGTCGGCCGCGAGCTCGACCGCATCAAGCGGGGCGGCGGCGCCCAGCTTCCCGGCGAGACCGCGTTCCACTTCTACGAGACCCACGGCATCCCGATCGACATCATCGAAGAGTTCGCTCAGGAGGAAGGCCTCACCGTCGACCGATCCGGCTTCGAGGCGAGGCTGGAGTCGGCTCGGCAGCGCGGCCAGGAGAGCTGGAAGGGCGACCTCGTGGCACGCTTCCGCGAGGAGTACGAGCAGCTCGCCGGCCGCGGCGTCGCGAGCGAGTTTGTCGGCTACCACGAGCTGGCGCTCGACGGCGCGAAGGTCATCGCACTCCTCGGACCCGGCGCCGAGGTCGACTCGCTCTCGGGCGAGGGCGAGGTGGTGCTCGACCGGACGCCGTTCTACGCCGAGTCGGGCGGGCAGATCGGCGACCAGGGCGTGCTTGCTTGGAAAGGCGGCCGCGCCGTGGTACGCGACACGACGCGACCGGTTGGGGGCCTCACGGTTCACCACGTGACCGTCGAGGAGGGGGCGCTGCGGCGCGGCGCGACCGTGCGGGCGGAGGTGCATCGCGGGCGCCGCCACGACACCCAGGCCAACCACACCGGCACCCACCTGCTGCACGCCGCGTTGCACCGGGTGCTGGGCCCGTCGGCGCAACAGGCCGGCTCGCTCGTGGACCCCGAGCGGCTGCGCTTCGACTTCTCGTGGACGCAGCCGCTGCTCCCGGAACAGATCGAGGCGATCGAGACGCTCGTCAACCAGAACGTACGCGCCAACTACGAGGTCTCGACGCGGCAGATGCCGCTCGAGGAAGCGCGCGCGGCGGGCGCCATGGCGCTGTTCGGAGAGAAGTACGGCGAGGTCGTCCGCGTCGTCGCCGTGGCCGACGGGACGGTGTCGCGCGAGCTGTGCGGAGGCTGCCACGTGCACCGCACCGGCGACATCGGCGCCTTCAAGGTCACCGCCGAGCGCGGCATCGCCGCCGGGGTGCGCCGGATCGAGGCGGTCACCGGACGCGCCGCGATCGAGCTGTTCCAGGAGTACTACCAGGCGTTGCGGCTGGCGTCGGCCCGCGCCAACGTCCCGTTCGCCGAGCTTCCCGCCGCGCTCGAGGCCAACGAGCGGAAGGTGCGGGAGTTGGAGCAGGAAGTAAAGGGGCTCCGGCTCAAGCTGGCGGCGGGTGGGGGTGGGGGTGAAGCCGAGGCGCTGGAGGTCAAGGGCGTCAAGCTGCTGGTCCGGGAAGCGCCCGAGATGGCCGCCCCAGAACTCCGCACGCTGGCCGACGCCCTGCGTGGTAAACTCAAGAGCGGTATCGTGGTCCTTGGCATGGCGGGCGGGGACGCGGCGACCCTGCTCGTGGCGGTCACGGAGGATCTCGCCGGCCGGATCTCGGCCGGGGAGATCGTCAAGCGGTTGGCGCCGGTGGTGGACGGACGCGGCGGCGGCAAGCCGTCGCTCGCGCAGGCCGGGGGCAAGTCGCCTGCGAAGCTGGGCCAGGCGCTGCAGCTCGCGCCCGCGGTGGTGGAGGAGTTGCTGGGATGAAGCGGTTGGCCATGATCGTTGCGATCGCGGCGCTGGCGGCGGGGTCTGCGGCCGCCGAGCGCTCCGCCGGCGTGTTCATCTTCACCGCCCCGGACGGCACCCGCCGCATCGTCAACATCCCGGCCCACGGCGCCGGCACGATCACGATCCCCCGGGGCGCGACGGCCCGGCGGACGGAACTCTGGCCCGCGGTCGAGGATGCGGCCCGCAGCCACGGCCTCGACCCCCGGCTCGTCGACCTCGTCATCCGCATGGAGTCCGGCTACAACCCGCGCGCGGTGAGCCCGAAAGGCGCGCGCGGCATCATGCAGCTGATGCCGCAAACGGCGAGCCTGTACAACGTCGCGAACGCCTTCGACCCGCTGCAGAACATCCGCGCCGGCGTGCACTACCTGAAGGACCTGTTGCAGCGCTTCAACTCCAACATCGCGCTCGCCCTCGCCGCGTACAACGCCGGTCCTGGGGCGGTCGAGAGGAGTGGGGGCGTTCCCCCGTACAATGAGACGCAGAACTACGTGAAGGCGATCCTGATGGCCTACCGCGGCGACGCGACGATGCCGGTCCTCACGGGCGGGTTCGGGAGGCCGGCACGCCGCGCGCTGCCTGTCGAACTCTCCGCCGAAGACGGCCTGCCGCTGATCGCCAACGTCCATCGGCCCGGGGAGGCGGCGGTCCTCCAGCCCCTCGGTTTGCGGTGAGAGCGGGACGGCCGATCGCCGTCAACTGGTAGTATTCCGGCCCGGGAGGTTTCATGCGCATCCTGTCGGGCGTACAGCCTTCGGGCAAACTTCACATCGGTAACTACTTCGGGGCGATCCGCCAGTTCGTGCAGCTGCAGACGGACGCGGCCAACGACTGCTACTACTTCGTCGCCGACCTGCACGCGATGACGACGATCAAAGACGGCGCGGTCCTGCGGGACAACACCTTCCGCGTCGCCGCCGACTTCATCGCGCTCGGGCTCGACCCCGAGCGCTCCGTGCTCTACCGCCAGTCCGACGTGCCCGAGGTCGCCGAGCTTGCCTGGATGCTCTCGACGGTGACGCCGATGGGCCTGCTGCAACGCGGTCACTCCTACAAGGACAAGGTGGCCAAGGGGATCACCCCGAACCACGGGCTTTTCGCGTACCCGGTGTTGATGGCGGCCGACATCCTGATCGTGCGCGCCGACCGTGTGCCGGTCGGGAGGGACCAGAAGCAGCACCTCGAGATGACGCGCGACATCGCGGCGGCGTTCAACCAGACGTATGGGCAAGACGTGCTGCGCGTCCCCGAGGAGCTGATCCTGCCGGAGGTCGCGGTGGTGCCCGGGGTCGACGGGCAGAAGATGTCGAAGTCGTACGGCAACACCCTCGAGATCTTCGCCCCCGAGGCGGAGCTCAAGAAGCGCGTGATGTCGATCGTCACCGACTCCACGCCGGTGGCCGACCCCAAACCGACGCGCGGGAACGCCCTCTACGCGATGCTCAAGGTCTTCACCCCCGAGGATGCCTGGCCCGAGACCAAGCGGCTGTTCGTCGAGGGGGGCACCGGCTACGGTGAGTTGAAGAAACGCCTCCTGGGCCTGATCCTCGACACCTTTCGCGACGCGCGCGCGCGCCGCGACCGGCTGGACCGCGACCGGGGTTACGTGGAGAGCGCGCTGCGCGACGGCTGCGAGCGGGCGCGCGAGGTGATCTCGTCGGTCATGGCCGACTGCCGCCACGCCGGCGGCTTGGGGTGGTGAAGAGGGTTCCCCGTGGGCGGCCGGCGGGGGTTGAGCCTGCCGGCCCTTCGTGTATCATCTCCGCCAACTTGCGGTTTCGCGGTCGCGGTTCTCGAAGGAGGGGGGAGCGCTCATGCACAGCACGGCACAACTGATTTTTCTGGTGATCGGGTTGTCGGTGTTCGGGTTGTTGTTCGCGGTCTACCTGGCGAGGTGGGTGCTGAAGTTCTCGACGGGGAGTCCGGCGATGCGGCGGATCTCGGACGCCATCAAGGAGGGGGCGGAGGCGTTCCTGCGCCGGCAGAACCGGACGATCCTGCTGCTGGCGGTGGTGTTTGCG
>NCBR01000310.1 GCA_002279285.1 Acidobacteria bacterium 37-71-11 | reverse complement strand
GCCTGCACGAGGTCGCGGACCGAGGCCGTGAGCTGGCGGATGTTCTCCATGATCTCGTTGAGCCGCTTCTCACCCTCCGGGCTGGCGAGCGAGCCGCGCAGCGAGCCGGCGACGGCGTCGATGTTCGAGAACGCCGAGTTGAAGCTCTTGAGTGCCTCGTCGAAGCCGATCGGGCTCGTGCCGTTGAGCGTCGCGCCGGGGGGAAGCACCGGAGCGGACGGCGAGCCGGGGGAGAGTTCGACGTACTTGTCGCCGAGCATGCCGAGGCTGGTCACCGCGGCGCGCGCCCCCTCGTGCAGGACGACGTCGCGATCGAGCGCCAGCGTCGCCAGCGCGCGGTCGCCCTGGAGCTTGATGCTCTCGACGATCCCGACGCGGACGCCGGCGATGCGGACGGCGCTCTTCTGGTCGAGACCGGCGACGGAGGGGAAGACGGCCATCACCCGGAAACGGCCGCCCCTGGTACCGATCGGGATCTCCTCGATCTTGACGATAAACACGCCCAGGATGACCAGGGCGGCCAGCATGAAAACTCCGACGCGTGCGGTGTGACTCATGCCACCTCCTCCTCCAGCGGCTCGCCCGCGAGGAACTTCTGGATGTAGGGGTCCGCCAAGGAGCGAAAGACGTCCGGCTGGGCAACGGCCGTGATCTGCCCGTTCCGGAGCATGGCGATGCGGTCGGCGATGCGGAACGCCGACTGCATGTTGTGGGTGATCGTGACCATGGTGACGTCGAGCTGCTCGCGCATCTCCACGATCACGGCGTCGATGACCGCCGACGTGATCGGGTCGAGGCCGGTGTCGGGCTCGTCGAAGAGCAGGATTTCGGGTTGCAGCGCGATGGCGCGCGCGAACCCGACCCGGCGCCGCATGCCGCCGGAAAGGTCGCTCGTCGCCTTGTTCTCGATCTTGTCGAGGTGGACGAGCGCCAGGCACTCGCGCACCCGCGCCGCGACCTCAGCTTCGCTCGAGCGCGTGTGGCGCCGCAGCGGGAACGCGATGTTCTCGAACACGGTCATCGAATCGAACAGCGCCCCTTCCTGGAACGACATGCCGAACTTGCGGCGGATCGCGAGGCAATGGGCCGGCTCGCAGCTGGTGAGGTCCTCACCGTCGATGATGACGTGCCCGCGCTCCGGCGCGATGAGCCCGATGAGGTGCTTGAGGAGCACGCTCTTGCCGGCACCCGACCCGCCCACGATCACGAACGACTCCCCGGCCGGCACCTCGAGGTTGATGCCGCGCAGCACCTCGCGGCCCGCAAAGCTCTTCCAGAGGTCGATGACGGCGATCTTCGGGCGCGCCGGGGCTGCCGTCGCCATTCCGCCGTCCCCCGGTTCGCCAGCCGCCATCGTCGCCCCCCGCGCGCTCAGAACAGGATCTTCGTGAGGAAGAAGTCCGACACCAAAATCACGACCGAGGCCATCACGACCGCGCTGGTCGTCGCCCGCCCGACGCCTTCGGCGCCGCCGGTCGTGAAGAACCCTTTGCTGCACCCGGTCACCGACAGGATGAGGCCGAAGACGGCGGCCTTGATCAGGCCGGACGAGACGTCGTTCATGTCCAGGAACTGGAACGTCTTCTCCCAGTAGGTGACCGGGTTCGCGCCCATGAGCGCGACCGAGATGGCGTAGCCGCCGAAGATGCCAAGCCCGTTCGCGATCGCGACGAGGGGCGGCAGCATCACCGTCGTGGCGCCTACCCTGGGTACCACGAGGTACTGGATCGGTTCCGTGGCCATCGCGTACAGAGCGTCGATCTGCTCGGTCACGCGCATCGTGCCCAGCTCGGCGGCGAGCGACGAGCCGACGCGCCCGGCGATCATGAGCGAGGCGAGCACCGGCGCCAGCTCGCGCGTCAGCGACAGGGAGACGACCGACGCCACGAAGCCTTCGGCGTGGAAACGCTCAAAGCCGCGGTACGTCTGCAACGCCATCACCATCCCGGTGAACATCGAGGTCAGGCCCACGACCGGGAGGGAATCGACCCCGACCCGGACCATCTGACGCAGCCACTCGCGGGCGTCGAACGGGCGGCGGAACGTCCAGTAGATCGTGGCGTGGAGGATGTAGAAGAACCTCCCGACCTCCTCGAACAGCTCGAGGCTCTTACGGCCGATCGCCTCGAGAAACCCGTTGAAGCCGGACGCGCGCGCGAGCTCACCGTTCATAACTGGAGAACTCCGGGTTCTCGAAGCGGGTGAACTCTTCCAGGAACACGAGCTTGAACAGGTCCGTCGGACCGTTGCGCTGCTTGGCGAGGATGATCTCCGCGAGGCGCCAGTCCTCCTCGTCCTCGCCGGCATCCCCGGCCTGCAGGGCCCGGTTCTTGCGGTTGATGAACATCACGACGTCCGCATCCTGCTCGATCGAGCCGGACTCGCGCAGGTCGGAGAGCTGGGGGCGCTGGTCGCCGCGCCGCTCCGGGTTGCGCGAGAGCTGCGACAGCACGAGGAGAGGCACGTTGAGCTGCTTGGCCACCGCCTTGAGGCCGCGGGAGATCGCCGACACCTCCTGGGTGCGGTTCTCGGCCCGCAGGCCGGAGGACATGAGCTGCAGGTA
>NCBR01000111.1 GCA_002279285.1 Acidobacteria bacterium 37-71-11 | reverse complement strand
CCCTGCTTCTTGAGGTTGGTCTCGTGGATGCGGGCGAACGAGCGGGCGATCACCGCGACGCCGCCGAGGTGGCGCGGCTCCATCGCGGCGTGCTCGCGCGAGCTGCCCTCGCCGTAGTTCTCGTCGCCGACCGCGACCCAGCGCATGCCGCGTCCCTTGAGGTCGCGGGCGATCTTCGAGAACTCCATCACCTCGCCGGTGACCGGGTGCTTCCCCTTGCCGGCCTCGCCGGTGAACGCGTTGACCGCGCCCGAGAACATGTTGTTGGAGATGTTGTCGATGTGGCCGCGGTACTTGAGCCAGATGCCGGCGGGAGAGATGTGGTCGGTGGTGCACTTCCCCTTGGCCTTGAGGACGACGGCCAAGTCGGCGTAGTCGTTGCCGTCCCACGCCGGGAACGGTTGCAGCAGCTGCAGCCGGTCGGAACCCTCGCGCACGTTCACCGCCACGCGCTCGGGCTTCTCGGCCGGCGCGACGTAGCCGTCGGCCTTGAACACGAACCCCTTCTCCGGCACCTCGGGCGCCGGGGGCGGCGGCGACAGGCGGAGCGTGCGCCCGTCGACCGGGATCTCGTCCGCCACCGGGTTGATCTCGAGCGAACCGGCGACCGAGTACGCCACGACGACCTCGGGCGAGGCGATGAACGAGAGCGTGGAGGGGTTGCCGTCGTTGCGCGCCGGGAAGTTGCGGTTGAACGAGTTGACGATCGTGTTCGGCGTCCCCTTCGGGGAGTCGTCGCGCTGCCACTGGCCGATGCACGGTCCGCAGGCGTTGGCGAGCACGGTGGCGCCGAAGTCGCGGAACACCGACAGCAGGCCGTCGCGCTCGATCGTGGCGAAGACCTGCTCGGAGCCCGGCGTGATCAGCAGCGGCACGCGCGCCTTCGCGCCCGCGGCGAGCGCCTCGCGCGCCACGGCGGCGGCGCGGGTGATGTCCTCGTAGGACGAGTTCGTGCAGGAGCCGACCAGGGCGGCGGAGATCTTCGCCGGGTAGCCGTTGGCCTTGACCGCCGCCGGCACCTCCGAGAGCGGGCGCGCCAGGTCCGGGGTGTGCGGGCCGACGAGGTGGGGTTCGAGCGTGGAGAGGTCGATCCTCACCACCCGATGGAAGTACTTCTCGGGGTTCGCCGCCACCTCGGGGTCGGCGGCCAGGAGGTCGCGGTTGGCGCCGGCGAGGTCCGCGATCGCCCCCCGCCGGGTCGCCCGCAGGTAGATCTCCATCCGGGCGTCGTACGGGAACACCGAGGTGGTGGCGCCGTGCTCGGCGCCCATGTTGGTGATCGTGCCCTTGCCGGTGCAGGAGATCGAGGCGCAGCCCGGGCCGAAGAACTCCACGACCGCGTTGGTGCCGCCCTTGACCGTGAGGATGTCGAGGAGCTTGAGGATGACGTCCTTGGGCGCCGCCCACCCCGAGAGCTTGCCGGTCAGCTCGACACCGATGAGCTTCGGCTGCAGCACTTCCCAGGGGAAGCCGGACATCACGTCCACCGCATCCGCGCCGCCCACACCGGAGGCGAACATCCCGAGACCGCCGGCGTTCGGCGTGTGCGAGTCGGTACCGATCATCATCCCGCCGGGGAACGCGTAGTTCTCCAGCACGACCTGGTGGATGATTCCGGAGCCCGGCTTCCAGAAGCCGATCCCGTAGCGCGCCGAGGCCGACTCGAGGAAGGCGTAGACCTCCTTGTTCGTCTCGATGGCGCGGGCGACATCGGCGGCCGCGCCGGAGCGCGCCAGGATGAGGTGGTCGCAGTGCACCGTCGTGGGGACTGCGGTGCGGTCCATCCCCGCGAGCATGAACTGCAGCAACGCCATCTGCGCGGTCGCGTCCTGCATGGCGACCCGGTCGGGCTTCAGCTCGAGGTACGCCTTGCCGGGATCGAGCTGGGCGCGATCGGGGTCGGCGAGGTGGCCGAACAGGATCTTCTCGGTCAACGTCAGCGGGCGGCGCAGTCGCGCGCGCACCTTCTCGAGGCGGGCCCGGGTGCGGGTGTACACGGCGTTCACGAACTCTGGTGTGCTCTCGATCGCTGCCATTCATTCCCCCTGCGGGGCCGCCTTTGCGGCGGCGGGCCGCGATGCTCCGCGCGCGGAGTATAGACCCTGCCGGGCGTGCTGTGCGCCCTCTCGTCATGCCCGCGGACGCGTGCGTCTACGGCAACCTCGCCAGCCGTGGCCTGGGCTGCCGCGTTCGCGGTACCGACGACTGGATGACGGCGGACAGCCCTCGTCCACGTGCGCGAGACCGCCGGCGCGGCGCGCCGGCCCCACATCAGCAAGACAGGACGTTGTTTGAACGCACGGCGCGACCGCATCCCATCCAATGTTGGGCGCGACCGTCGCGGCTATACTCGCGCCGCGCCCCCCGCGGGCGGCGCGGCAGCCGGATGCGTGCCAGGCCCAAGTGCGGGCGCGAACCCGGCCGGCCGATCGTGCGTTGAAGACAGTGGAGGTGCCCATGCGCCGTGCCGTCCTCGCCGCCACCCTGACCATGCTGATCGCCGGAGCGGGTTGCGTCCGCGTCCGGACGCCGCTCGCGGTGCACGAAACCCGCACGTTCGCCGCCGGCCCCGACAAGCTCGTCCGCCTCGACGTAGGCCCGATCGATCTGCACGTCACGGTGACCGGAGGGACCGCGATCACGGCTACCCTCGACCTCGACGCGCGCTCGTCGTCGCGGGGCGCCGCGCAGCGCTGGATTGCCAACCACACCCCCGTCTTCGAGGACTCCCCCTCGGCGCTCGAGGTCCGGCTGCCCTCCCGCCACCGCGGGATCTTCGTCCTCGGCTACCTGAACGCCCGGGCGCGGCTCGACCTCACCGTCCCGCCCGCGTGCCGGCTCGAGGTCCGCACCTCCTCCGGGGACGTCAGCGTCGCCGGCGAGGCGCTGCTCGCCGGAGCCGCCCGCGTCACCACCTCCTCCGGGGATCTTGCGGTCGAAGGCGGCCTGCGCGAGCTGATCGCCAGGACCTCTTCCGGAAATGTCCGCATCACCCGGCGGCCGCTCGCGGCCCTGGAGGCCGACACCTCATCGGGCGACGTCACCCTCGAGAGCGGAGCTGAGGGCGCGACGGTGGACACGTCGTCCGGCGACATCCGCCTGGAGAGGCTCGCCGGCGACCTCTCGGCCACCGCCTCCTCGGGGGACGTCTCGGCGAGCTGGGAGCGGATCGCCCCCGGCGCCAACGTCCGCATCCGCACGTCCTCCGGCGACGTCCGCCTTCGCCTCCCCACGGGGACGGCGCTGGCGGGCGAGATCGACACCAGCAGCGGCAGCATCCGCTCCAGCATCGACGGCACGCGCGGGCGCCACGACCACCAACTCTCGTTCACCGCCGCCGGAGCCGCGGTCGGGATCGAAGTGCGCACCACCTCGGGCGACGTCAGCGTCCGTACGCACCGGTAGGCTGGTTCCGCCGTCCGAGGGTGAACGATCCGGCCCGTCGCGCGCACCGGCCGAGCCTCGAGATCCGGAAGACCGGACGTGATCGGTGGGGGCGTGTCCGGAAATTCGGATATAATCCGGAGCAATGGATGTTTTTAGCGAACAGGCGCCCGCGCCGGTCGACTCCACGACGTTCGTGTTGCCGCGCCGGGGCTGGCTCAAGCTCCACGAGCACCGCGGCCGTAGCCTGGTCCTCCTCCTCGCCGGGATCGTCGCCACCGCCGCGGGTCTGCTGGGCGCGGTCCGCCGGGTGGACGAGTTCCAGCGCCTCGACTTCCGCACCCTCCGCGAGGCCGAGGGGTACCTCGTGGTCAGCGTCGGCTTGCGCAGCGGGGCCGCCCGTGCCGGCCTCGCGCCGGGGGACGTCATCGTCGGCCTCGACGGGGCTCCGGCGGCCACGATCGACGACCTCGAGCACTCGCTGTACGCCCGCCGGGTTTCGACGTTGTCGGTGATGTGGCAGGGCAAGGTCCGCGACCTCGCGTACTACCCTCCGGTCCCCCAGGTCGACGTGCGCTACCTCCTGGTGGCGTTTGCCGCGATGTTCACACTGGCCGTCGCGGCCGTCGTGTACCTCGGACACCCGACGCCACAGGCCGGGCGCTTCCTCGCCCTCGCCGAAGCGCTCTTCGCGGCCGTTGTCGTGCCGATTCCACAGGACAGCAGCGCCTCCTGGCAGCTCCTCCTCCTGATCCGCGACTTCGGCCGCCTGGCGTTGCCGCCGCTGCTGGTCGTGTTCTTCGCCAGCTTCCCCGCCCGGATCAAGCGCTTCTCGTGGCTGTGGGCCGCGTTCATCCCATCGTTCGTCGTAGCCGCGCTGCGCACCGGCCTCGCCACCGGGCTCGTGCCGCCGGTGGTCGGCGACGTGCTCGTCGCCGACGCGCTCGACGGTGCCACCGCCGTGCTCGCGGTCCTCGGGGTGCTGGCGGCCGCGGCGCTCTCCGTGCGCACGTACGTTTCCAACCGGAGCGACCCGACGCGCCGGCGGCAGGTCGAGTGGGTCGCGCTCGGCGCCGCAGCTGGCTTCGCGCCCTATCTGCTGCTCTCGCTGATCCCGCAGTGGGCCGGCGCCGAGCTCGAGGTCCTGACCTGGATCTCGCTGCTGCCGCTGGCGCTGGTGCCGCTCGGCGTCGCCTCGTCGCTGCTGGAGTTCCGGCTCTGGGACCTGGAGGACATCTCGCGCCAAGTGGTGGCGACCGGCGTGGCGGTCCTCCTCGGCGGGGTCAGCTTCGCCTTCCTCAACTACGCCGTTACGCAGTTCGGCTTCCGCCTCGGGAACTGGCGCAACTTCGTCGCGGTGGCGGGCGGCGTCCTGCTCGCCACCCTCACGCTGCCGGCCCGGCGGCTGCTGCTCGAAGGCTTCGAGCACCTGCAGTACCGCGAACGCCTCGCCGCCCGGCGGGCGCTCACGACGTTCGCCGAGGAGGCGGTGGCGCACCGCGACCCGGAGACGCTGCTGCAGCGCCTGGCGCAACTGCTGCGCGACGCATTGGCGGTGGACAAGGTCGTGACGTACCTGGCGCTCGGCGGGAGGCTGTATCCGTCCGGCGCGACCGAGCCCTGGCCGGTCCTCTCGTCCGAGGACCTGCGCGATCCGTTCCCCACCCCCGCGGAGGCCGAACTCGCCGAGCGCGGCCTGTGGCACCGGTTTCCGGTCGAGCGCGACGGCCGGGTGATCGGCCTCGTGTACTGCGGGCGCAGGCACGGAGAGATGCCTCTCGGGCACGGCGAGCGCCGCCTCGTCGGGGCGCTCGCCGCGCAGGCCGCCCTCGCGCTCGAGAACACGCTGCTCATGGCGAACCTCCGCCGCCAGGTCGAGGAGCACCGGCTGCTCGAGGACTACCTCGAGCGCATCTTCCAGTTCTCGGCGGCCGCGCTCCTGATCTGCGACGCCTCCGGGCGCGTGTTGCGCGCCAACGAGCGCGCCGGCACCTTGCTGCGGCGCGAGCCGCGGCTCCTCGTCGGCGAGTTCCTGCACGCGCTCGTCGAGCTGCGGCAGGAGTGGCGCTCGCCCCTGCCCACCGACCTCGCCGGCGTTCAGGTGCGCTTCACGACCGGCAGCGAGTGGCACACGGGCCTGCTGTCCACCTCCGCGCTCGAGGTGGAGCCGGGTCGCTTCGACGGCCGCGTCGTGGCGCTTGACGACATCACCGAGCAGCTCAACCTCGAACAGCGCCTCGCCGAGCAGGAGCGCCTCGCCTCCCTCGGCCGCCTCGCGGCCGGCCTCGCCCACGAGGTCAACACGCCGGTCACCGGGATCTCCAGTTACGCCCAGCTGCTGCGCGAGCTGACGCCGCCGTCCGACCCGCGCGCGCCGCTTGCGGCGAAGCTCGAGGAGCAGGCGTTCCGCGTCTCGCGCATCGTGACGAACCTCCTCGAGCTGGCGCGGCCCTCGGGGTTCGAGCGCCAGCTCGTGGACCTCGCGGTGCTGGCCCGCGACGAGGTCAACCAGATGAAGGTCGAAGCCGAGCGCGGAGGCGTCACGATCGAGATCCAGCCGGCCGAAGACGCCGCCGCCAACGTCAACCGCGTCCAGTTCGAGCTGGTCGTCCACAACCTGCTGCGCAACGCGATCCAGGTCACCGGCGCCGGGGGCGCCGTCCAGATGCTGGTGGGGCGCAACGGCGCCACGGTGTGGTTCGAGGTCCGCGACACGGGGCCCGGCGTGCCTGAGGAGCTGCGCGAGCGGATCTTCGAGCCGTTCGTCACGACGCGCCAGGGGCGCGGCGGCACCGGGCTCGGGCTTGCCATTACCCGCGACATCGTGGTGGCGCACGGCGGCACCATCCGGGCGCTGCCGAGCGAAGCGGGAGGCACCGCGATGCGAGTCGAGGTACCGGCCCACGGGGGGAACGCATGAGGATCTTGATCATCGACGACGAACCGGTGCTGCAGGACGTCCTGGCCACCGTGCTCCGCCGCGAGGGGTTCCAGGTCGTGCAGGCCACCACTGCGGCCGAGGGACTCCGCCAGGCCGAGGAAGGCGAGGTGGACCTGGTCCTCCTCGACCTCATGCTCCCCGACAAACCGGGCCTCGAGGTCCTCCGTGAACTCAAGGGACGCGACCCCGAGACCGTCGTCGTGGTCATCACCGCGTACTCGTCGGTCGAGACCGCCATCGCCGCGATGCGCGAGGGTGCGTTCCACTACATCGCCAAGCCGTTCAAGAACCAGGAGGTCGTGCTCACGGTCCGCAAGGGGCTCGAGCAGCGCCACCTGCGCACCGAGAACCGCGACCTGCGCCAGCGCCTCGAGGGCCTGGGGACGATGGTATGGCGGTCGCAGGCGATGGAGAGGGTGATCGGCCTCGTCAGACGGGCGGCGCCGTCGCGCTCCAACATCCTGCTGACCGGCGAGTCGGGCACCGGGAAGGAGCTGGCGGCACGCGCGATCCACCAGCTCTCGCCACGGGTCGAGGGGTCCTTCGTGGTCGTCAACACCGGCTCGGTCCCCACGGACCTCCTCGAGTCCACGCTATTCGGCCACATGCGCGGGGCGTTCACGGGCGCAGTCGCCAACCGGCGCGGCCTGTTCGAGGTGGCCGACTCGGGCACCATCTTCCTCGACGAGATCGGCACCATCACCCCGCCCACCCAGGCCAAGCTCCTGCGCGTGATCCAGGAGCGTGAGTTCATCCCGGTCGGCGGCGAGCAGACGGTCAAGGTGGACGTCCGCATCATCGCCGCCACCAACGCCGACCTGCCCAGGATGGTCGGGGAAGGCACGTTCCGCGAGGACCTCTTCTACCGCCTCAACGTCATCACCATCGAGCTGCCGCCGCTGCGCAGACGGCCCGACGACATCCCGGCGCTCGTGCACCAGTTCCTGCGCCGCTTCGCGGTGGAGAACGCCAAACCGGCCCTCGCCCTCACCCCCGGGGCCCTCGACGTCCTGATGGGCTACAGCTGGCCGGGGAACGTGCGCCAGCTCGAGAACGTCATCGAGCGCGCCGTCGTTCTCTGCCCGGGGGACGTCATCGACATCGACCTGCTCCCAGGCGAGGTGCTGGCGCCTCAGTCGAGTCCGGCCGCAAAGCTCCCGGCCGATGGCGTGGACCTCAAGGACGCGGTCAACGCCTACACCCGCGCTCTGATTGAGGCGTCGCTCGCCCGCTGCGGCGGCGTGCAGCGGCGCGCGGCGCGGATGCTGCGCGTGCGCCCCTCCACGCTCAACGAGATGATCCGCCGCCTCGGCATCGCACCCGCGGGCGAATAGAGGACGGGGTTCGTGGATCGTGGATCGTGGATCGAGCCGGCTGCGCCGGCCGCAGGCCGCGCAGCCTCTCGCCCCTCCCTCGAAGACGAGAACGACGCCGACAGGCAGGGCGTCACAGCTTGGGGCGTGTAGCCGCGCCGCCGAGAGTGGGCCAGATGCTAGGAGGGCAAGGCGGTCGGACCGGAGCGTAGCCGGAGGCTACGTGAGGATCCGAACC